>JAGQWL010000165.1 GCA_020437385.1 Bacteroidota bacterium | reverse complement strand
GGTTTCCGTCCAGGGACAACAACAGCAGCTCGCGCGAGGTCAGGCGAACAACCTTCCCTTCGTCAGATCCGATTCTGACAAAGTCGCCGAGGCCGAATGGCTGACGAATGCTCAGTATCAGTCCGGCGAGGTAGTTCTCGATAATGTCCTGGAACGCAAAACCAATTGCGATGCCGACGAGTCCGGCGGTGCCAAGGATCGCCCCGACGAGCGCCGTAATCCCGAGAATGTCGAGTGCCATCACGACGCCGAGCATGAAGACGACGAAGCGCACAAGTCGACTCATGAGGTTGGACACGAGCGGCGTCATCCCAAAGCGTTCGAAGGGCGTTCTGATTTTCCCGGCGACGCGGGACATCCCCCAGAACAGCAGCAACACAACAAATGCGACGGCGATGACCGGGAGGAACGACAGTGCATCTGTGATGTAGCCGCGCACGCGCTGGATGGTCGGCGCGACGCGCACCTCAGCGACGAGGGTGGATTCCACGTCATTCAACACAAACTTGACACGCGGCAGCGAAGAAACCAGGTCGCCGACCTGCTCCTTCAGGTGCGCTGAACCCACGGTCCCGGTCAGTCGAACGACGCCGTTGCGGACAAACACGTCGACGTCCTCAAACTGGGGGAATCCGCCCAGGGTCTCGTACGCGTTAACGCGAAGGAGCGAGTCGCTCGCTGCGAAGTAGGGCGTCGCGCCGGTTGTGGTGGAATCGACCTGTGCAGCGGCCGATGTGGAGAGCGTACCAAGAAGTACAACGGCTTCGATCAGTCGGAGGCGGATGCGTCGGGATGTAGTCATTTCGATCGGATTGATCGTGTTTTGACTACACTAGCATCTTGGGGTTTCTGATTGTCGTGGGTTCTTCATCCCGCCGAAAGAATACAGAAATACTGATATGTCGGGGTGGCGGGATTTACTCGCGCTTCGCGCTCATCAGTCGCGTGCCGCCTTCGGCGGCCCGCTCGTGTGAACCCAATATCTCTGATTGTCGTGGGTTCTTCATCCCGCCGAAAGAATACAGAAATACTGATATGTCGGGGTGGCGGGATTTGAACCCACGACCTCTTCGTCCCGAACGAAGCGCGCTACCGGGCTGCGCCACACCCCGAGTTGTGGGCACGCAAGATACGAACGGGAAACATCTTCGTTGCCAAATATTTGCCCGCCGTACAGACGTCGGCCCGGAGCACGTTGCGCCGTCGCGCAGCGGCCCCGGGCCGGTAAATCGTCCTTCCGCCCGTTCTACCTGATATTGCCTCAGGCAGACGCCGGTGGAAGCGTGTTTTTCTCGAGGTAGTGCTCAAGATGATGAGCCCTGTCCTCCGAGTTGTACAGAATTCCCTTCAACAGCTTCTCCGTTCCGAAGTCGCCGTTTTCGGACACCATGGCAATTGTGTCACGAAGGTGTCTCAACACAAGCTGCTCTGCCTTCAGATCCGCCTTCAGCATCTCGCGGACAGGCTTCTCACCTTCGTCCTCATGCTTGAACAGCGAGAGTTCGATCTGGCGGGAAGGGGAACTGGTCGGAATACCGCCGAGGACAGTCATCCGCTCTGCGAGCGCATCGAGGTCCTCGTGGATCTGGGTGTAAGCCTCCTCCAGATACAGATGGAGGTCCCGGAACTGCGGCCCGAAGACCAGCCAGTGATGCTTCTGATACTGGTGAAACAGCACAAACATTGACGACACGTGGACGTCGAGGACCGGCAGCGATTGCTCCGTGTACTCGTCGGGGAGTCCAATCGGGTTCGACCGCGACACCAGCCGTCCGTTTGTTTCTACCTGGGTTGCTGAGTTAGTCATTGCTCTTACCTCTCTTCAATTTCCTCATCTTCAAGTTGCGCGACATGATTCAAATTGCGCGATGCGAATGCATTCGGCGCGCGAACTATGCGTTCATCATGTCCTGCATCTTCTCCTTCATGTTTTGAGCGGCCTGCCCGATCTTTCGATCCAGCGTCGCGACCGCTTCGGCAAGGTCTTCCCGTGCATCACGGTATTCCTCTTCCGAGGCATTCATCAAGTCGTTCCACTCACTTCGAAGTTCGTCACGCTGCTCCCGAAGGTCAGCGATCGTTTCATCATACTGCTCGGCTGCATCGCCACTCGCGTTGTCTGCCTTCGCCTGGAGCTGGTCGATCTGGTCGTCAATCGCGTTCATCTGACGATCAACAGCCATCAGGAATTCATCCCTCGCCTCGACGCTTTCCAGCCGCGCCTTGACAATGCGGGAGTCGAGATCATTCATACGCATCTCGAGATCCGACTGGGCCTCTTCAAATTGATCGTGCGATTCGGCCTTCAGCTCTGCAAGCTCGGTTGAGATTGCATCTCGCTCGTTCTTCAGGTCAGCGACTGTTTCCTTCCACTCGTCGGACATTTCGTCGCCAGTCGCGTTGATTGACTCTTGAATGTCCGCGATTTGGTCGCCGGCGTTATCCAGGGCTGTGTTCATTGAGGTTCGAACCGAGTCAAGCTGCATTTGCGCGTCCTCGGACGACCATTCGTCGCTGCGATCGGTGCAGCCTGTGACCGCAAGGCCAAAGCAGAGCGCGACCGTCGCTATGTTATGTCGTTTCTTCATCGTTCTGGATTTTTCTGGCTTTCGGTTGACAGTTACACATCGGTCCACGCGAACCGCCGGGGCTGACCCCGGCGGCCGGTGACCCGCGCGATCGCTAGACCACAGCTCGGCGGCCGAATATCAGCGATACGACGAAGAGAATCAGAAAGACCACAAACAGGATCTTCGCGATTCCTGCCGCAGCGCCTGCGATACCGCCGAAGCCCAGCACTGCTGCTATGAGTGCAACTACGAAGAAGGTGATTGCCCAGCGTAGCATGATTACCTCACTTTATTGGTGAATGGTTGATGGGCCGGCCGGTTACGCCGCCGGCTTGATGAACGCCTCTCACGCGTTACACGCGATCCTTGACCGACTCACTGAGCTTGTCAATCTTCCGTCGGATCGCCGCTCGCGATTCGCCGGTGCGTTCTTCAATCAGGCCTTCAAGCTGGTCTCGTTGACCATTAAACTTGTCGAGGTCGTCATCCGTGAGTTCTCCCCACGTCTCCTTGACCTTGCCGACCAGCTGCTTCCAGTTACCTGAGATTTGCTGTCCAGTGGGACTTTTAATATCTGACATGACCGTGTTGGGTTTGTTTTCGTGTTACCGACGCTTACAAGAAAACCAACGCTCAATTCGAGATGTCTAAGACGCCACAGCAGGCTACTGTCGGATGTGCGCACTGTCCGCCGTAGGGCTCGTCCTACAAGTCGACCGCGTGTCACCACAGGGGGCACGCACACCGATATCCAAAAATGCGGACGGTCCGGCACCTGTGGCACCGGACCGCCCGAGAATCTTCTGGACACCAGCTCGCTGCTACTTGCGCGAATACAGCAGCATGACACCTCCCGCGGCGATCGCGACGAAGCCAAGCAATGGAGACATCGGGATATTGTGCTCTTTCTCGACTTCCGCTTCCAGCGGTCCAACGTCGAGAACTTTTTCGTCGGTGGTGTAGGAGATGCCGCCGTAAACAAGCGCACCGATTCCCAGTACGATCAACAGCATTCCCACAATTGCCAGTCCTTTCATGATTCACTCTCCGTGTGTGAGGGGGATACAATCGTGACGCGAGCATGGCGTCGACGATTCAATCTCCACACGGCTGACCGGACTCGATTTAGGACTGACGACGGAGGATGTGTCGGCGGGCGAAGGGCGGGTGCGTCGGTGTTCATCCTACAAATGTGCAAAAGGCACCCGGACCACCTGGTGGTTGTTGCTATTGGTTGTTAGCACCCGCGATTCCAGCCAACACGGTTGGAACCTGATCAAACTCGATGGTCTTGTCGAGAAAATAGTCTGCACCGGCGCGGCGGCACACCTTCTCGTAATACGGTCCAGCGTGATTGGTGAGCATCATGACGCGCATCTGAGGCTTTCGCTCCTTTATTCGTCGCAATGCCGTAATTCCCCCGCCCGGCATTTCGATGTCGAGCACTACGACATCAGGATCGTGCGCCATCGCGCCCGCCACCGCAGCATCTGCCGACGCCGCCTCGTCAACAATCTCGGCGAAGTTCAGCTCGGAAACGAGATGCTGCAACTGCTGGCGAATCATCAGTGAATCGTCAGCGATAAGAACGCGAAGGGTATCGAAAGACTTCAATGGATGAAGAGTGGCACGGTAGGCTCAAGTTGTTATTTCTATATCGACAAACGCGAATTTGTTGTTCGTCAGCACATCATGATCGCAGGTGTAGGACGATTCCTACGAGGAGCTTACATCACGACGATCTGATTCTTGAGCGCGTAATGTGTCAGTTCGGCATTGTTCTTCATTCCCATCTTCTCCAGCACGCGTGTTCGATAGGTGCTGACCGTCTTGACACTTAGAGAGAGCATCTCGGCTATCTCCGAAACGGACTTGCCTGAAGCAAGCAAGCGGAACACTTGAAACTCCCGATCAGAAAGAGCGCCGTGCGGCGGTCCGTCCAAACCGGCGTCAAGTTGTTCAAGTAGTTCTTCGGCAACTTCCGCACTCATGTAGCGCCGGCCACCGGCGACGCGGCGAATTGCCTCCACGAGTTTTTCGGGGGCCGAATCCTTGCTCAGGTAGCCAGAGGCCTCCGCGCGCAGCAGCCGCACCGCGTATTGATCCTCTGGATGAACACTCAGGATCAATACAGGCAGTTCCGGAAACTCCGCCTTGAGCGACTTCAGTACCTCCATGCCGCTCGAGGCTCCGAGGTTTAGATCGAGAACCACGACGTCGAACGTGTCCGACCTAACCGCATCGAACACCTCGTCCGAAGTCGACGCTTCCCCCTTCACCTGGATATCCATCGTTTCGGAGATGATCTGGACCAGGCCGCGCCGGACGATCGCGTGGTCATCCGCAATCAGAACTCGAATCATGCGTTATTTCGATCGTTTACCTGCAGTGGCACGACAACGGTAACCGTTGTGCCCGCTCCCGACTCTCCCGTGATCTCCACATTTCCACGAAAGGGCATTACCCGCTCCCGCATATTCAGAACACCGAGCGACGAAGACGCCGCGTCAACCGACTCGGAAAGCCCGCAGCCGTCGTCCTGCACAACCAGTCTCAACTCGCCGCGTCCTGTTGTATCCAACGTCGTCTTGACGGTATTCGCCCCCGCGTGTCGCGCCACATTTGTCAGCGCCTCCTGGAAAATACGGAACAAGGCGG
Source organism: Bacteroidota bacterium (assembly GCA_020437385.1). Lineage (GTDB taxonomy): Bacteria > Bacteroidota > Rhodothermia > Rhodothermales > JABDKH01 > JAGQWL01. The sequence continues at coordinate 17,423 of JAGQWL010000165.1, read as the reverse complement.
TCTGAATGTCGGACGGGATTTCGAGGTCGCTGATATTGTCGCCCTCGCGGAATGAGCAGGCGATACCGGACCGTTCGCAGAATTGTTCACTTTGCCATTCAAGTGCCGCGGCAAGGCCAAAGTGGTCGAGGACGCCCGGCCGTAGTTCGTGCGAGATACGGCGCACCGTCTGCGTCGTTTCCTCGACAAGCGCCAGCGTCTTCGCGATGCGATCATTTGTTTCCGGATCGAGGTCACTGAGATGTCGCTGCAGATACGCGATGTCCATGCGGATCGCCGTCATCGACTGCCCGAGTATGTCGTGAACCTCGCGCGCCATCCTCTTTCGCTCTTCCTCCTGCGCTTCGTGCAAACGCTGTGTCAAGCTCCGAAGCTGCTTCTCGCCTCGCCGGAGACGGTCCTGCATCCGGTGCGCGTAGGTGATGTCCTGCGTCGTACCAAAGAGGATTCTGTCATCGCCGAACCTTTCCGACTCCCCGCGCATGTGGAGCATCCGCTCGTCTCCGGCTGGACGAACGATCCGATGAAAGACCTCGGTTGGTCCGTCGGTCTCCCGCAGTTCTGCAAAGAACCGTTCGAACGCCTCCCGATCGTCAGGATGAACCCGATCGACGAACTGGGATAGCGGCGGCGCCATGCTGATCGGAAAGCTGTAGATCCGGAACAACTCCTGTGTTCCCCAGACCCAGTCAGATCGTGTGTCGACCTCCCAGCTAGCAACATGCGCGACGCGCTGCGCTCGGTCGAGCTGATCCTGCGTCTCCCGCAGCGACTCCTGTGCACGAACCCGAGCCGTAACGTCCCGCATTCCAATCACAACCTCGTTCGGCTCCTCCACGTCGAGCCGTCCGGCGACGACTTCAACGATCAGCGTGGCACCGGTCGAGTTGATGAACCGAAGCGTGACGGGTTGGGACTGGTCATCCGCGTCGATCGCACGATCTATCAGGCCCTGCAGCGCTTCCTTATCGGACGCAACAACAAGGTTATCCAGCGGCGTGCCAACCAGGGCGTCGCGGTCCAGACCCAGCATCCGTTGCAGCGCATCCGAGACGTGACACACCAAGCCGTCAACGTCCACCACAACGAGCGCGTTCATATCCGCTCGCGTCAACACCTCGTAATACCGGAGGAGACGACGCTCGTCACGCATGAGCGAGCCATGCTCAGCACTGTCGATGGACTTGAGAATCGTGCGCATTTTACATCCGACCGTTGGAGGTGCGAACTCTTCAAACGCTCAAGAGCGCGTTACGGTTCACCTGAAGCCGTCACGTGTCGCGAGAGGCAGGAGCGCGCAACGCCGACGGCGAGTGTAATCGGTTACATCGAGACGTCGCTGACGATTTGTTCGGCAATCCCCAGAACCTTCATCTCGACACACAATGATGGCTGTGTTAAATCGTTGTTGAGGTACTTTCTTTTGAGTTTCAAATGTGATACCGTGAAAGAGGTTCACTAACCGCGGAGGCTGTATGCAAGTCACCAATTCCGACAGATCACCCGGTCGGCCGCCGCTGCGAACCAGACGTGCGGACCAGGACAGGCTCTCTCCCATTGTCGAAAGCCGGACGGTTAATCCGGCCAATGCCCGGACGGTTGTTTGCCCGAATTGTGCCGCCGTCCGCAAGGGCGGTAAGTGGTCATGGGGTTCCGTCTCGGTCGACGCTCCCCGGCTCCAGTGCCCGGCATGCAAGCGAATTGCCGAATCGAAACCGGCCGCCGTCGTGCACATCCAGAACGCCCTTATTGATCGAAAACGTGAGGAACTGTTCGCGCTGATCCGAAATGTCGAGTCGAACACGACGCAGCGGGACCCGCTCGAACGCATCATCGCCGTCTCGACAGACGTCATCTCGACATCCGTCTTCACGACGGGCGAGGTTATCGCCGATCGGATCGCGAAGGCTATTTCGGATGTTTCGCGCGCAACCGTTACAACCCGCATCAGCGACGGGATCAAGGGCTTTGTGGTCGGCTGAGCTCCTTACTGTGTTCGGTCGAAGTGCTTTCCGTAACTTGCGGATCAGCGATTTCGTGTGACAGAACCTCAGTTCCGTGAGACCCAGCCTTTCAGTCGTGCTGCTGGTACTCTTCCTCGCGACGTCTTCGAGTACGTGTGCGCAGGAAAAAGCACCGCCCGAGCAAACAGCCAGTCAGAAAAACGAATCCGGGGAGACAGACATGCCGGCGGACTTTTCGTTCCGTATCGTTCCAGTCCGCCCAATTGATGAAGTGCGTGAGGAAGCCCTCAAACTTTCGCCGCCTGAGGAGAAGGGCTCCTTTCGGGATGCGGATCTTGTCGAGCTCATTCATGTCGATTCGACGATTGCGCTCAACATCCGCTACGCGACCGACCAGAATTTTATGGGAACGGTCTTGTACGAGGAGGCGCGCGCCTTCATGCAGCGACCGGCGGCCGAGGCAGTCGGGCGTGTCCAGGAGTCACTGGCGAAGCGCGGCATCGGCCTTGTGATCTACGACGCCTACAGGCCGTGGTACGTGACCAAGATGTTCTGGGAGGCGACGCCTCCGAGCCAGCGGGAGTTCGTAGCGAATCCGGCAAAGGGATCGAAGCATAATCGCGGATGTGCCGTCGACCTTGGCCTGATCGACCTCTCCACCGGAGAGATCCTCGATATGCCGAGCGGCTATGACGAATTCAGCAAGCGGGCCTACGCCAACTACGACGGCGGCACGGAGACGGAGACAGCGAACCGCGAACTGCTTCGAAGGGAAATGGAGGCTGTCGGCTTCCGCGTCAATCCCGGCGAATGGTGGCACTTCGACTATCAGGACTGGGATCAGTACCGCATTCAGAACGTGCGCTTCGCGGATATCGACTCAGACGGCAAGTCGAACGGATGAAGCTCGACCGACCCATTCTGTTCTTCGACCTCGAAGCCACGGACATTGCGACCGACCGGGCTCGAATCATCGAGTTTGCCGGAATTCGCCTGACGCCGTCGGGTGAACGACAGACCATTCAGTCCTACATCAACCCGGAGTGCCCCATCCCACAGGTTGTGCAGGAACTCACGGGCATTTCCGATCACGATGTTGCGACGGCGCCAACGTTTCGTGAGTTCGTGCCCGCGCTGGAACCGCTCCTTCACAACGCGGACCTGTCCGGCTTCAACGCAGCCAACTACGACGTGCCGCTCCTGCGCGCTGAATTCAAGCGGATCGGCCGACCCCTGCCGGGACCGTTTGATCGCGTGGTGCTGGATTCACTCGAGATCCTTCGAAAGCACGAAGTCCGCAATCTTTCGTGGGCACACAAGTTCTACTTCGGCAGACCGCTCGTAAATGCGCATTCGGCCCTTGCCGACATCGAGGCGACCGAAAACATTCTTTTCGAACAGGCGCGACGGTACGGTCTGGAGGGCTCTGCCCGAGAAATCACCGCCGCGATGCGCCATCCATACCTGGACGCGCGGAGGCGCCTGAAACGGGAAGAGGGTGAGGTGGTCATCTGTTTCGGAAAACACTCCGGTAAAACCGTCCGTGCGATCCTGGCAGAGGAGTCGAGTTACATCGACTGGATGATCGAAAACGTCGATCCCGAGGTCGTGGACTTCATCCGGATAGAGATCGAGCGGATCGGTCCGATTCAGCCGAAACGACAGGCGCCCCCGGGAACCCTCTTCTCCGGCAGATGATCAGGTCCACGGTGATCTTGCCCCCTATCCGGAACCGTGACTACCTTTCGGGGTGATCAACACCCCCGCCGTCGTTTCTTCGGCAGTTGGCAGTAAATCAAACCCTCTTGCAGTCATGGATTGGAAATCCGGAAGAAGGAGCTCGAATGTTGAAGACCGGCGCGGCGCAAGCCCGGTGGGTCGCGGTGTAAAGCTGGGCGGCGGCGCCATCATCCTTGCGCTCATCGCGAGTTTCCTCCTCGGTGAGGATCCGACGCAGCTATTGCGTCAGATCAGCACCCAACAGCAACAGCAGACGCAAACCCAGGCCCCGGCACAAAACGACGAGTTGTCCGACTTTGTGCGGGTGATTCTGGCCGATACCGAGGACGTCTGGGGTCAGATCTTCTCCGCCAGCGGAGAACGGTATGAAGAGCCGACGCTCGTACTGTTCACGGACGGCGTGAACTCGGCATGCGGCTACAACTCTGCCGCGACCGGTCCGTTCTATTGTCCGGGCGATCATCAGGTCTACCTCGACCTCGGCTTTCTGCGGGAGCTTCAGCGACTCGGTGCACCCGGCGACTTTGCCTTTGCCTACGTGATCGCACACGAGGTGGGCCATCACATTCAGACGTTGACCGGCGTGAGCCAGCAGGTTACCCAGCTCCAGCGCCAGGTCAGTCAGGTTGATGCCAACAAGCTGAGCGTGCTTCAGGAACTGCAGGCGGATTGTTATGCCGGCCTTTGGGCGAAGCGAGCAGATGAAATGAAGAACCGCCTCGAGGCGGGCGACATCGAAGAGGGCCTGCAGGCCGCGGCGTCAATTGGCGACGATCGGCTCCAGCGGATGGCGGGCCGGCGCGTACAGGTCGAGGCCTTCACGCACGGGTCATCCGCCGAACGCGTCAAATGGTTCCGAACCGGACTGGAGACCGGCTCCGTCCAGGCCTGCGACACGTTCAAGGCGGCAGGGCTGACCCGCTGATCGTTCGCGACAGTCTTTTCCCCTACACCCTCCTTACGGCCCCTCCTACGCGTTTTTTCACGTATCCACCACACCCATGTGGGTCCGTCCGGCGTATGCTCTCTTGTGATTGAACCACAATCAAACGAGAGAGGCCATGTTTACCATCAAATCCATCCTCATCCCTACCGACTTCTCGGAGGGAGCGAAACAGGCTCTCGACCAGGCGAATTACCTTGCGGAACGCTACGGTGCAACGCTGCACATCCTTAACGTCCTCAAGGATGACGTATTCGATCTTGGCGACGCGTATGACGCGCTCCTCGAACGAGAACTCGAATTCAACGAACAGCTTCGCAAGGAATCCGAGACGAAGTTGAACGCTGCCGTGCCGAGCACGCCGTTTCAGGACGTCACGTACGTGCGTGCGCAGCTTCGCTCCTATGATGTCGCGGAAGGAATTGTCCGCTATGCCAAGGACCACGACGTCGACCTGATCGTTCTCGGCAAGCGACCGCGCCGCAGAAGCGGACTTCCGCTCATCGGCGGTACGGTTGAACACGTGCTCCGACACACGGAATGCCCTGTACTGACGGTGAGTGCGACCGAAACGTCGCGGATCGACCGAGAGGTCAAGAAGATCCTCGTCCCGGTAGATTTCTCGAGCTTCTCGACCGATCAATTGACGAACGCAAGAGAACTTGCCGGCGCCTACGGTGCGTCGATTGATCTGCTGCACGTGATCGACGAATCGTCACTGGCGGTGGTCTATGGTCTCGAGTCGGCTTTTAATTTCGACGACCTGCGCAATCGTGCGCGTGCCGCGAGTGAAAAGCTGATCGACGAGTCGGAAGGACCAAGTGTGAACATCGAGATTTTCGTGACGGTTGGTCATCCGGCGAAAGACACGGTTGAATTCGCGGAAGAACACAAGAGCGACCTCGTTGTGATTTCGACGCACGGTCGTTCGGGAATCCGGCGCTTCTTCATGGGCAGCGTAGCCGAGAAGGTCATGCGTCTTTCGGAACCGATGGTTCTGACGCTGACGTCGTTCGGCAAGTCACTGCTCACCAAGTCGCAGTCGGTCGAGGCGGGGTCCAGCGTCTGACGCGGCAACCGGGCTTTTCGATACGGCTCGACCAGCCTGACCGCTGCTGAAGGTCAGGTACCGGGATTGCGCGTGTAGGTGACAAAGCGAAAACCGTCGTGCGGCTCATCCGCCGCAATCGCGAAGCGGTCGCCGACGAGGTGTTCGTACGGCGGGAAGTACGTGTCGCCGTCGTATTGCCCCTCGACGAGAGTGAGTTCGAGCGTGGTCGCATACGGCAGAAACTGTGAGTAGATCTGCCCACCGCCGCCGATGTAGACGACCGGGCAGTCGGCAAGGGCCTGGATCACCTCCGGAATGCTTCGATACGTTTCAACGCCTTCGAGCCCGTCCACGGGCCCCCGACGCGTGAGGACGACCGTCCGCCGGTTCTTCAGCGGCGCACCGAACTGCTCGATGATCGCCTCGTAGGTCGCGCGACCCATAACAAGCGGCTTGCCGAGCGTCAGTCGCTTGAAACGCCGAAGGTCTTCGGGAATATGCCACGGCAGATGAAGGCCGCTTCCGATGACGCGATTCGACTCGGCCAGTGCGGCAATCAGGATGATATCCTGCCGTCTGGTGGGGATGGCCTCCACATCAGGATCCGTCATACCGCCACCGCACCTTTGATGTGCGCGTGGTACTGGTAGTTGACGATCTCGAAGTCCTCGTAGCGATACGCGAAGAGGCTTTCCGGTCGTCTGATTATCCGCAATTGCGGAAGTGGGAACGGGTCGCGGGTAAGTTGCAGCGCGACCTGCTCGCGGTGGTTGTCGTAGATGTGACAGTCGCCGCCCGTCCAGACGAAATCGCCCGGATCCAGATCGGCCTGTTGCGCCATCATGTGCGTCAGGAGGGCATACGACGCGATGTTGAACGGAAGGCCGAGGAAAGAGTCGACGCTGCGCTGATAAAGCTGGCACGAGAGCTTTCCGTCGGCGACGTAGAACTGAAACATCATGTGGCACGGCGGCAGCGCCATGGCTTCGATCTCGTCGACCTTCCAGGCGGAAACAATGATCCGTCGCGAATCAGGCTTCGTCCGAATCAGGTCGAGGGCGTTCGAGATCTGGTCATGCACCGTTCCGTCGACGCCCTCCCACCTCCGCCACTGTTTTCCATATACGGGCCCGAGTTCGCCCTTCTCGTCGGCCCATTCGTTCCAGATGGAAACGCCGTTTTCGGTCAGGTAGCGGATGTTCGTGTCTCCGCTGAGAAACCAGAGCAGTTCGTGGATGATGCTGCGGAGATGGAGGCGCTTCGTGGTAACAAGCGGAAAGCCTTCTGAAAGGTCGAAGCGGAGCTGCCGTCCGAAGACGCTTGTTGTGCCCGTCCCGGTACGATCGCCCTTGTGCGTGCCGTTGTCGAGAATGTCGCTCAGGTAGTCGAGGTAGGCGCGCATGGGCTAAAGCATTTCCAGTTCGATCACGCAGTCACTGGTTTCGAGTACGATCAGGCTGTCGCTGGCGAGTTTGAAGGAGGAGATCGCCTCAGGCAGAATTTCTCGCGGCGTTTCCATGCGGAAGAGGGTATCCGCAACGACGTTCCAGTCTTCGAACGTCAGGTGGACGGTGGCTTTCCCATCTTCAGCGACGAACGGATAATAGCCGAGCACCCGGTTCAGGTGGTTGACTCCCTGTTGCTGATGAAGATTCGCATCCATAGTTGTGGTCAGACGAGGGGCAAGACGACGGATCCGGATTCAAATAAAGCGATTCCGGCGTGACAGGCAAGACGTTGGGCGACTAGTTGGCGGCTGCCCGGAGATTGAATCGCGGAATATTTGCTCGGAAGCGGTCGCCGCTCGGCCGCTGCATAAGATAAGTTCCGTACATGCTGCCTTCGAAGGAGCCGAGGACGCAGAAGCTGTTGTACTCGTGAAAGCCTCCCGGCGAGATGACGGGCTGGATGCCGATAACCCCGTCACCTTCGACTTCACGCGCCTGGCCGTCACCGTCCTGGATGAACCAGTGGCGGCGCAGGAGCTGAATTTCTTCAAGTCCGTTATTGTCGATTCGGACGAAATAGCCGAAAACGAAGCGCCGGTTCATCATGTCCGACTGTCCGTCGAGATAGACGGGCCGCACGGTGACTTCGATTTCGTTGGTAGTTTCGACGTAGGAGACCATGGCTGCAACACCTGGAGTGAACCCGCACGTGGGAGCATCACTGGGGGACGACGCGACGTGATGGTATTGTGATCGATTCGCGGTGATCGATTCGCTTTGATCGAATCGCTTTGATCGAATCGCTTTGATCGAATCGCTTTGATCGAATCGCTTTGATCGAGTCGTTCTTGATCACATAGCCGTGCTCGCATCGCTGCGCTTCGTGCGCCCGAGAAGGTACGGTGCGGATACAACACGGTTTCCGACAAATCTCTTTCTTACCACGCGCTTCAAAAACGATGTAGATCTGAAACCAGGAACAGCCGATACACTGATTCGAATAAGTCGGCTGAACATCGTCGGTTTGCGGGCAAGCGTTGATCAGGCCTCGCTGAACCAAATCCTGACCTGGGGAACGCTTGAATCACTGTCTACATTCGGCGAGTTACGGTATATTTATGGCTCCATTAAATCGATCAGACGCTGAATCGCGATGAGTGTTAACACTTCGCTAGAAGATTCGAAGGATTCAAAGAAACTCGAGATCCTTCCGGAAGCGACAATCCTTTTCGCCGGAGACTCGGGTGACGGCATGCAGTTGACCGGCTCGCAGTTCACGCTCGCAACTGCGTATGCGCGCAACGACCTTGCGACGCTGCCGGACTTCCCGGCGGAGATCCGCGCGCCTGTCGGGACCACCTACGGGGTCAGCGGCTTCCAGCTTCACTTCGGTTCCGTCGCGATTCGGACGCCCGGAGACGAGGTGGACCTCCTCGTCGCGATGAACCCTGCGGCCCTCAAGGTCAACCTCGAACGGGTAAAGCCGGGCGGCACGATCATCGTTAACGTGGACTCCTTCGAGCAGCGCAACTTCGAGCTGGCGCGCATGACATCGAACCCGCTCGAAGACGGAACGCTGGAAGGCTACAACGTCATTCAGGTCAAACTGACGACCCTCACGCGGGAGGCGCTGAAGGAGTTCGACCTGAACCAGAAGGAGGTCGATCGATCGAAGAACATGTTTGCCCTGGGCTTCTGCCTGTGGATGTACTCGCGCCCGATCGATCCGGCCGTTGACTGGCTCAACTCCAAGTTCGGCAAGAAGCCGGAGATCCTCGAAGCGAACCTGCAGCTGCTGAACAAAGGCTTCCACTACGGCGAAACAACGGAGGAGTTTGTCACGCAGTACGACATTCATCCGGCCGAACTGAAGCCTGGCAAGTACCGTGCGATCCGCGGCGTCGAGGCTTTGTCCCTCGGGCTGGTCGCGGCGGCCCAGAAGAGCGGCCTCACGCTGTTCTACGGCTCCTACCCCATCACGCCCGCGTCGGACCTCCTGCACGAGCTCAGCCGGCACAAGAACTTCGGCGTGATCACGTTTCAGGCCGAGGACGAAATTGCCGCGATCGGTTCAACCGTCGGCGCCGCCTTCGGCGGATCCCTCGCAATCACCGGCACCAGCGGCCCTGGCCTGGCATTGAAAGGTGAAGCCATCGGGCTTGCCGTCATGACGGAGCTCCCGCTCGTGATCGTAGATGTTCAGCGCGGCGGCCCCTCGACCGGCCTGCCGACCAAGACGGAGCAGAGCGACCTCATGCAGGCCTACTACGGCCGCAACGGGGAGGCGCCGCTTCCGATCCTGGCCGCGAGCACGCCCGGCGACTGCTTCGAGACGGCGTACGAGGCCTGCCGAATTGCAGCGAAGTACATGACGCCCGTGATCATGCTGTCCGACGGCTACCTCGCGAATGGCTCGGCACCGTGGCTCATCCCGAATCTCGACGACCTGAAGGAATTCAACGTGGAGTTCGCCACCAAACCGAATGGAAAGGAGGAAGACGGCGAACGTTTCCTTCCCTACCTGCGCGACGAAAAGACGCTGTCCCGCCCGTGGGCGAAGCCCGGCACGGCTGGACTGGAGCACCGCATCGGCGGACTCGAGAAGGAGCACGAAACTGGCAACGTCTCGTACGACTCGGCCAACCACCAATTCATGACGGAGCTCCGGGCGGCCAAGGTCGAGCGGGTACAGCAGGAGATTCCGCCGATTGAGGTTTACGGCGACGCGGAGGGTGACCTGCTGATCATCGGCTGGGGATCCACACGAGGCTCGATCGAAGCTGCGGTAGACGCCGCCCGCGCGAAGGGGCTTTCCGTTGGATCCGTCCACCTTCGCTTTGTGCGTCCGCTGCCTGCGGACCTCGGTGAGGTCGTATCCCGATTTGACCGTCTGCTCGTACCCGAATTGAACCACGGACAACTCGTCCGCATCCTGCGCGACAAGTATCTCCTGCCGTTCGAATCGTTTACGAAGATTATGGGACTGCCATTCAGCAAGTCCGAAATGCTCAACAAGATTGAAACGCTAATCGGCTGATCGGCCATCCGAACATGTCAGACAACAAGCGCAAACCGACACTTCCCCCTTCCGGCAACAACCCGAAACTGCCTCCCGGTATGGGCTCCAAAATGCCTCCCGGTATGGGCTCGAAACTTCCGCCTGGCATGATGCCGGCCGGCGGTGACGGTGACGGCGGACTCACACGCAAGGACTTCGAGAGCGATCAGGACATCCGATGGTGCCCTGGCTGCGGCGACTACGCGATCCTCGCGACCGTGCAGCGTCTCATGCCGAGCCTCGGCGTCGAGCGGGAAAACGTCGTCTTCATCTCTGGCATCGGATGCTCGAGCCGCTTCCCCTACTACATGAAGACGTACGGGATGCACTCGATCCATGGACGCGCGCCATCGATTGCTACCGGGTTGAAGGCCAGCCGGCCGGACCTCGACATCTGGGTGATAACCGGTGACGGCGACTCGCTGTCGATCGGCGGAAACCATCTGATCCACCTCCTGCGGCGCAACGTCAACCTGCAGCTTCTGCTTTTTAACAATCAGATCTACGGATTGACCAAGGGCCAGTATTCGCCTACGTCGGAGGAGGGCAAGGTCACCAAGAGCACGCCGTACGGTTCGATTGACCATCCCTTCAACCCGGTGGCGCTTGCACTCGGGGCGGATGGTACGTTCGTCGCCCGTACCATGGATCGCGATCCGAAGCACATGACCGAAATGCTGAAACGCGGACATGGCCACGCCGGCACGTCGATGATCGAGATCTACCAGAACTGCAACATCTTCAACGACGGTGCCTTCTTCAAATACACGGAGAAGGACTCCAAACCGGAGAATGCCCTCTTCTTCGAGCACAAGAAGCCGCTCGTTTACAACAACGGCAAAAACGGACTGCGACTCGAAGGCGGCCATCTCCTGAACGTGGACCTGGAAAGCGGCAGTGCCGGAATCGACGACTGTCTGGTGTACGACGAAACGAGCCGGGATCTTGCCAACATTCTGTCGCGGATCTTCTTCAAGCCTGGGTTTCCGCAGCCCTTTGGCGTATTCTACCGGGAGGACCGGCCGAACTACGACGAGCAGCTTCGTGTACAGATCGAAGGCGTAACGGCGAAGAAGGGAAAGGGCAGCCTCGAGGCGTTGCTCGAAACCGGCGAAACCTGGGTGATCTCGTAACCCGTTCGCACGCCGCGTAGCCGGCAAACAGACAAAGGCTGACATCTCCGGCCTGCGGGAGCTTATGGACAACGTTCACTCGCAGACGCACCCACGGAATCGGACACCGCTCGCATGCTGCCTCATCGCACTGCTGGCGGCTTCGTGCTTCCCACACTTCGCGACGGCACAGTCGGTCCGCCGTCCCATCGAAGTGTTCGGCTATTTCCAGAACGGCTTCGAGCAGCAGTATGACACGCAGAGCAAACGGCGTTCGACAACGTTTGTCATGCAGCAGCTCAATCTCTTCTTCCAAAAGGAGTTGGGCAACGACCTGACATCGTTCGTCAACTTCGAGACCGTCAACTCGTTCTCCAGCTATCGAAGGTGGGGCGCCTTCAATCTCGAAGAAGCGTGGCTGCGATACCGCACGGGGCGGTCGTCGAATATCAAGGTCGGGTTGCAGATTCCGATCTTCAACAACCTGAACGAGATCAGCAACCGGACCCCTATCCTCCCCTACGCTCTCCGCCCGCTCGTCTACGAAACGTCGTTCAACGAGATCATTCCAAACGAGGAGTACGTACCCAATCGCGCGTTCGTCCAGTACTACGGCTTCCATCAGACCGACCTCGCGAAGATCGACTACGCCGCGTATCTCGGAAACGGACCGAACATCAACGGCGGCTACGACAACGACCAGACGGAGAATTCCCTTCGAACCGGCGTGGACACGTCACAAACGGTGCTCGTGGGCGCGCGAGTTGGGTTGCGATCGTCGCACGTGAAGGTCGGCCTGTCCGGAACGCTTGAGCACACGAACCTCCTCAAGGTGGTGGACACGGAGCTTGCTGAAGCGCTCGACATTCCGACAAGCGATCTGCTGGACCTCACGCAGGTCCGCCTGGGCGGTGACTTCTCTGCCGAGTACCGAAGCTTCGAGATCGAGAGCGAGTTTATCATGGTGCGGATAAAGGACCCGTCACCGGTCGTCTCGTTGCGCCGGACGTTTTACTACGTCATGCTTGGCAAGTGGCTCGGTGAACGCACCTTCGGGTTCGTCAGCATGATGTCGACGTTCGACAAGTTCGATACGCCGATCGTCTTCCAGCTTGCCGATGTCGACGTCCCGACCTTCGGCGTCGCCGTCCATCTTTCCGACGCGTTGACGGCGAAGGGCCAGTATGCCTATGCAATGGTTAACGTGGAGGAGGACCTGCGCATCCACAAGGAACGCCTTCACTACTTCGCGTTCGCTCTTTCAGTGGTACTGTGAACATGTGCCAATGCCGGACTCAGATCGGGTTGCGATGCAGGCTTACGAGCCTGGCGCTGCTGGGGGTGCTGGCAATCGGTGGCCTCAATCCATCGGCAGCGCAAATCGCGGTCGTGGCCCATCAGCAGGTACCCGCAGACTCGCCTTCCCGGCGTGAACTGCTGGACTACTACACCGGCGACATCCAGACCTGGACGAATGGGCGGCGGGTGGTCTTGTACGACCTCCGCAACAATGAACAAATGCGGACCGCGTTCTACGATTATCTCGGGAAGACGTCGTCGCGGATGAAAGCAATCTGGCTCCGCCGCAAACTTTCGGGAGAAGGCGCTCCCCCGCTCCTCGCGGACGACGAGCACCAGCTCGTAGATACGATCTCTCGCACGGAAGGATCGATCGGGTTCGCGCATCTCGACCTGGCAGACTCGCTCAAAATGAAGGTGCTGCTGGTGATCCCGGACCCCGCCGAGAACAACTGAATGCCCGCCGATGAGAATCCGCGACATGCCATTACGAGTGAAACAGCGTATCGCCGCGACGGCGATCCTGATTCCGATGGCTGCCGTGTCGATGTATTCGTTGTCGCAGTTGAGCAGCCTGAAGGATGACATCTCGGCAATCAACACGGTCCTGCTTCGTCGTGCGAACGTCATCGCGCAACTGAACCTCGACGCCGCCTCGCTTCGCGTGAACCAACTGCAGCACGCTTCAATCAGGAGCTCAGAACAGAAGCAGATGATCGCGGACACGATGATCGCGGTGATCGATCGGATCAATCGGAATCTCGACGTCTACGACTCGCTGCGGACGAATCCGAAGGCCGTGTTATCGAACCCGATACGAGAACGGGCCGTGTACGCCTCGTTCGACCGCAATTGGGAGCGCTACCTTGATCTATCATTTCAGATACTTGATCTGTCTGACGCGAACCGATCGGCGGCGGCATTCGAGCTGCTCAACGACGACGCACGAACCCTGTTCGCCCTCTTCAGCGGCGAGTTGCAGGAGCTTTCGCAGATCAACACTCAGGACGCCGAGGAAACGAGCCTCCGGGCGGAGCAGACCTTCGTAAGTGCGCGCAATCGCATTCTGGCAACGCTTCTGATTACCGTGGTGGCGGCACTGGGGCTTGGCATTGTCGTCATCAGACAGCTCACGGGCGGTCTTGAAAAACTGCTGGCCGCGGCCAGGCGTGTCGCGGACGGTGACCTGAGCACGGCTGTTGAGATCGATGGACGCGATGAGATCGGTAAGCTCGCGCAGTCATTCAACTGGATGCTTTCGTCGCTTCGAAAATCAACGGATGACACGAGACGGCAGGCCGCCGAGCTCCGCGACCAGCAGGCGGTGCTTCGCACAAAGAACGGCGAACTCGAAAGCGCACTGAAGCAGGTACGCGCCGCGCAGCAGCAGCTTATTCTGAGCGAGAAGATGGCTTCCCTCGGCCATCTCACGGCGGGCATTGCGCACGAAATCAAGAATCCGCTGAACTTCGTCAACAACTTCGCGCAGCTCTCAGCGGATATCGCGTCCGAACTGCGCGAGGAGCTCGAGGCCGCACGGGACAAAACGGTAGCCGAGGTAATCGACTCTACGGACGAACTACTCGAGGATCTCCAATCAAACGCTCGAAAGATCAACGAACATGGCCAGCGTGCAGACCGCATCGTTCGAAGCATGCTGGAACACTCACGAGGCAAGTCCGGTGAGACGCAACCGGTGGAGCTGAACACGTTCGTCGAGGAGTACGTGAATCTCGCGTTTCACGGGATGCGGGCGACACAGCAGGACTTCAACGTCGAGATCCGGCGAAACTATGACAACGGTGCCGGACCGGTTGAACTTGTTCCGCAGGAAATGGGACGCGTGCTCATCAACCTGCTGAACAACGCCTTTTACGCTGTTCATGAGCGGGGGAAGCGCGAACCGGACAACAAGCCGTTTGTCGAGATCGCGACGGAGCGAAAGGGCGACCGCGTCGTCATTCGGGTGTCGGACAACGGGGGTGGCATTCCCGCCGATCTCGAGAAACGCGTCTTCGAGCCCTTCTTCTCAACGAAACCGACCGGCAAAGGCACCGGGCTGGGTTTGTCGCTGAGTTTTGAGATCGTTCGGGACGGCCACGGCGGCTTGCTGACGCTGGACAACCGGCCCGGTGACGGAGCGACCTTCGAAGTGCGAATTCCGGCTAAGAGCCCGTCGAGCAGCGAATCTAATCTTTCACAACACGCCGCGTCTCGATGAACTTCGACCCTGTTGCAACGACGAAGTAGACGCCGGTTGGTAAACGGCTTCCGTCGAGTTCAACATCGGCCTCCTCGAAGGGACCAATGAATCCGTCGAATGCCCTGTAGAGCCGCCTGCCGTCAATGGAATACAGATCGACTCGCACATTCTGACCCTCGTTCACGCGCACCGTGAGGGATGCCTTCGCTCGAAAGGGATTCGGGTGGAGATTGCTGACGAGCTCGAGACCACTTCGCGGCACGTCCACCTCGAGTGTCTTCCCGACGGTTGCCGTGCCATCTGACAGCACGTACCGAACGCGAAACGAATGCCGCCCCGGCGCCGGATTGTCGACGCGATAGCTGTATTCGCCGCCCGCAGTTGGATCGAGGATCGCCACGGAATCGAACCGCCCATCCGTACTGGCCTCAAGTTGAACCTCTCGAAGATCCGGTGACGGAATGACCTTCCACTTGAGCACAACAGACGACCCATCGAGAATGGCCGTGATAGACGTCTCTTCGATCGGCAGGACCGCTTCCCGGAATGCCGCAATCGCGGGCAGCAGTTCCCCTGAGAAATCGAAGAGCGCAACGTTCTCCCAGAAAGAACCGAGGTTGCCCGAAGAGGTGTAGTCTCCCGCCCAGTAAATGACGCCGCGGCCAAGTCCGGACGACGTCGACTTGACGGCAAGCAGCACGGCCTCCATGAACGACTGCTGGCCCGCCGGCGTCGCCGGGTAACCTGTATGAAGCTGCGACGTGCTGCCCACAAGGTTGGTCGTGTTGTCGTCGTATCCAAGCGTCCACGGGTAAGCTGCCTCGACCACCATGATCGGAAGGCCGAAGGTCGTCGCGAGTCCGTTCAGCGTCGTCGAAAGATCGGTCAGCGTCCCATGCCACCACGGGTAGTACGACAATCCGATTATGTCGAACGTGAAGCCTCGATTGATCAGGTTCGAATAGAAGTACTGCGCACCGTAGAGATTGCCGCCACGATCCGTATGAATGATGAACTTCGTGGTCGCGCCGCCGAGTCCGTCGGTGACGCCGTCCTTCGCGGCCTGGAGAATCTGGACCAGTCGGTCCCACTGCTGCGGGGTATCGAATCCCGTCCCGACTCTTCCGTAGTCCCACAACATTCCGGAAATGATCTCGTTGCCGAGTTGTACTGCCGTCGGGACCACGCCGGCGGCAACGATCGTTTCGGTCACGTGCCGCGAGTACTGATAGACACTGTCGACGAGCGTTGTAAAATCGAGCGTGGTCCAGGCGTCGGGTGTGCGTTGGTGCGCCGGGTCCGCCCACCAGTCCGAGTAGTGGATGTCAAGGTGGACCCCCATTCCAAGCACGTCGGCGCGAACCGCGAGTGCGGTGACCTCGGCGAGGCCGCTCACATCGGGATCTGGCGTGTGCCACAATCGGATGCGTGCCGTATTGATGCCGTTGGTGCTCAGGATGACCAGCGCGTCGTCGACCTGTCCGGAGTCGGAAAACACTGCACCGTTGGCCTCCAACTCGGGAAGAAATGACACGTCCACACCGGTCACGAAGGCCGGAGAAAGACTCTCGGTGCGAGCGGCAGTCCCAAGCGGCGCTCGGGCGTTCCGGGACGCGTCGGTAGACTGCCCCACTGCCGACGGGACGGCAAAAAGCAGCAAGGCCAGAACGGCGGGAAACAATCCCTTTCGGTGAGTTCTCGTGGAGCGCACAGGCTTTTCGGATGAATCGAACACTCGGTGCTGATACGTATCGGCCGGTCCGCGGTGCCGGAAAGGCCCCTGGGAGTCAACAATTAAACAGATTTCGCACGATGAACCTGTACTCGTGCGCCAAAATTCGCGAAACGAGGCATTTTCAGCGGTCCGGTTCTTGCTAAAGGTCAATGCCCAGCAGTCGATACTCCACCTCGAAGCCTCCATCCCGAGGTCCCACTTTCAGATCCTATCCCAACGACTCTTGTCATGAGACGGACCAGCACATATTTGTTCTTAATCCTCCTTCTTGGCTATGTCGGTTCTGCCTGCGACACGTTTTCAGGCACCGACACATCCGGAGTGGTCACCCTTGCGGGTCTTGTCGTCGATCCCGACGACGCCGGCGTTCCGGGCGCGTTCATTCGCGTCCAGCCTGGTAACATTCTCATCGAGACGGACGACTCCGGTCAGTACACGGTAGATGTCGACATCGACAGCACCATGACCCTGAACGTCTCGGCAACCAAGGACGGGTACGGAAGTGCCGCCATCAACGTCCTCGGCATCGCCGGTCGCGCGGTGACGGTTCCGACGCTGCGCATCACGCCGTCGATCGAACTTGTCGAAGAGTCGGGCCAGGCATCGAACATCATCTTCTCGTCGCAGTCGGCAACCCGGATCGGTGTTGTTGAAAGCGGATCGGAGGAAGTGGCAGGCATCACCTTCCAGGCGACCGACTCAACGGGTCTGCCGCTGTCAATCTCGAAGGCGATCGACATCACGTTCCGCATGGGGCAGGCACCCGGCGGCGGTGAGTTCCTCTTCCCGACGACGGTGAAGACCGACAACAACGGTGAGGCCCGCGTGAATCTCTCAGCAGGCACGTTGGCCGGCGTCGTGCAGATCGTT
>JAGQWL010000164.1 GCA_020437385.1 Bacteroidota bacterium | reverse complement strand
GTCTGCAGCGCCTTTGAGTTGCGCCATCGCCGGTCCCATGACTTTGCCAATGTCCGCCATGGACCGTGCACCAGATGCCGCTACGATGGCTCGCAGCCTGTCCTCCAACTCCGATTCGGACATCTGGGCAGGGAGATACTTCTCGATAACAGCCAATTCGCCGCTTTCCTTTTCCACCAGATCGTGTCGTTCAGCCGCCTTGAACTGCTCAATTGACTCGCGACGTTGCTTGGCTTCCTTTTGCACGACCTGAATCAGGTCTTCCTCCGACAACTCCTTCCCCGCCGCACGAAACTCGATTTCACGCTTCTGGATAGCAGCGCGCATCGATCTGACCGTGGCCAGCTGCAGACTATCCCGCGATCGCATCGCGTCCTTCAAATCTGCTTCGAGGCGCTGCTTGATAGACATTGCGGATACTCCTGCATGCTAGTGGACTGTGCAATCCATAATAATACGCAACTACCGCTAAAAGTGACCCCGATTGCGAATATGTCGGGGAGATGTCAGCGGCGAATCAGCCGCACCGCAAAAACGGTGATCCCCGCCTGCATGGCGCCTAGAGCAATTCCTGACTTAACGTCCAGGGTCTTGATTCCAGGGCGCAACGCCGGGTCACCGGTTTCCTCGTACAGCGCGTAGCGCCGATCGGCCTTGAACTTGTAGTGCACTGCCACGGCTCCACCAGCCGCTGCAACTCCAATGGCCGCAATATCAATCCATCGGCGCCTTTTCTCAGGAGCAATCGTGCGAAAGGCCGCGACGTCGTGCCGGCTCGAACGGATCAGGTCAATATCATAGTGATTCCAGAGTCGACTCCCAGGCTCCAGGCCCACCGGTTCGAATCCATCGAGGCGAACCACCAGTGAGTCCGCGACCGGATCCGGCCGAGCAATCACCAACGGAGTCGAGCCCACCTCGATCCCGTCGATCCGGACTCCGGCACCCGGCGGAACCGTTCTCAGCGAGTAGTAATAAGGGAAATCGGCAACAAACTCGAGCGTGTCGGAATCAGTCGACGCCACGTCGAACTCTAGCGGGAGTATCGACCAACTGGCAGCCTGTTCGGGCCTCACGTACACAGCCTGGACGCCCCGATCAACTTTGAACGCATGTGCCCCGGCCCGCCCCAGCAGAAGCGAATCCGCAAACACAAGCGCGTCAGGCTGATTTGTCTCAATCAGCATCGTCCGATCCTGCGCATCTGCCGCCACGCCGACAATCAAGACCGCACTGAGAAGAAGGTATCTACTGAGCATGCTGAGCAATCGGACCTCCCTTTCCAAATCGATAAAGAAATCTTGGCTCCGAAAGAACGAAAAGCTCGTCATCCACAAACACCAGAGGCGACTTGATTCGTCCGCGAACAGTCGCCTGCCAGAAAACGCTGCCATCCTCCATTCTCAATCCAAGAACTGTGTGACCGAGAGTCCCAACGTATGCAGCACGCCCTGCCATTGCAGGACTTGCCGCAACAGGCGCACCAACGTCCGTCTGCCATACTTCACGACCGGTGATGCCATCCACACACCTGACAAGCCCATCCGTTGCTCCAAAGACAACCCGAGATCCGTTCATGACAGGAGCGGACAGTTGGACAGAGGGATCACTGCTCTCAAAGAGAAGATGTGTGGCTCCATCATCCGGGTCCAAACCGATCAGACGTCCATCCGTGGTTGGGATGATCAATCGTCGACTGCCTACTGCGAAGTTGTTCACCACAGTCGCGCCGATCTCGAATCGTGACTCGAGCCGTCCATCAGAAGCCCGGATAATCCAGACGTCACCTCCGGAATCGACGACTGCCAGCCTGCCCTCGTCAATGGCTACAGGCGCAGCGAATACCGGCACTGCGGCATCTAGATTACTCGTCCAGCACTCCTCACCGGTGGTCACGGAAAGACAATGAACAACGGAATTGCCGTCGACAACGTACGCTCGTTTTCCGTCAAGGAGAACATCCGATCTTACCGACGGCATGGCAATTTCAAACGCCGTTTTCGCGCCTGTCAAATTCCAGACCTTCAACGACCGCTTTTCTCCATAGTCCAGCGGAATCACCAGGAGGTCTTTGCTGATCGCCGGGGTGCCATTGATCGCATCACCAAACTTCTTTACGCCCAATCGCTTTCCGGAGGTCCGATCAATCGCATGAACCTCTCCTCGACGGTTCGGCACAATCACGTAGTCGTCAACTACAAGAGGCGTCACCGGTCCGAACCCCGCCTCCGCATTGTAGGACCACTGCTCGACGAGCGAATCGAGGGACGAGTAGGAGCCAGTACCAATCTTCTGCGCATCCAGCTCCGCGTTTGCCATTCCTGGCGTGGGATCGAGCTTAAGCGTCCGACATCCTCCCACAGTCACGATCAGCAAGCCCGCGAACAGCAGGCGGGTACAAGTTATCAGTCGACGAGATCGCGCCATCAGAAATCCACTCCGAAGAAGAATTGCTTGAAGAAACGATCTTGCGTCTTGAAGCCGTTTGTATAGCGATAGCCGACATCGTATCGCAGGATGATCGCATTAAACAGGTTCAGGCGAAGCCCACCTCCGGTCGAGCCCAGTGTTTGACCGGCAAAGATTTCTCGAAGCTCTGTCGCGCTGCCATTGTAGTTATCGTTCCACGCGTGAACGGCATCGAAGAACACCGCACCCCTCAGGCTGGCAATACCAAAGGGCGCGAGAATCGGCATGATCAACGTCGGTGCGTTGAGAATCGGGAAACGCAGTTCGGTCGTCGACAGCCACATCTTCTGTCCGCGGATCTCAAACAATCGGAATCCACGAATATCCCAGCTTCCGCCCGCAACGAACAGCCGTGCCTCCCGTCCCTGGTTCCATCGTCCCGACACCCGCGTCGCGAATGTCACGCCAGGTAAAAGTCGCTTGTAGTAACGAAGGTCGGCCATCGTCGTGAAGTAGCTCACGTTCGAATAACGCAAGTCGGTTGTGTACGCCGCTGTGACACCTCCACGCCAACCGTCTACCGGCCCGTTGTAAGAATACAGTGCAGTGTCGTGTATGACAGAAACCGAATTGGAAAGTAGAAGAGCCTTGCGCTCTTTGCCTACAACTTCCTTGTCACTCCAGCTGAGCGACGAGCTGACCTCAACACGTCGGAACTTCGAAATTGGATACGAGATTCCGCCAAAGCCACCGTACTGCGTCTCGTAGAATATCGGAAGCGAAGCGAGCGCGTCAGGGTCCGTTATGTCATAGCGTCTGCCCGCGAATCTGAACGCTCCGTATGCGATGTTCGCCCGTTTGTGAAGCTGAACTCGTGTAACGGACGCACTTAGATCGCGAAGAAAGCCACGCTGAGACTCCGCCGTATTGAAGATCGTCAGGTAGAGATAGTCATTCGACAGCATGTCCGAAAATGCAAGAACGGCGCCCCCAAACGTGCCGACAGATGCACTCTGACTGATCTGCCCCTGTGCAATGTCCAATCGATAACGCTTTCGATACGGCAAGTCTTCGGCACCGTCATCGATGCCCAGTTTGCCGAAGCTCCATTTCTTCTGCTTCACCTCGAGACCGATTCGTGCGATCTGTTTCGGCTTTCGCAGAAGCGAGTCGACAGATCCCATCGATCGAACAGAAAATCGATAACCCTCGAAGCTGGAAAAGACGATGTGGTCGTCGCGAGTCCAGGACGGGTCAAACGCTCCGCCGCTCAAACTCGTCAGTCTCGATACAACAGTCGGCCGGAAGGCGAGCGTGTCACTCCCTGGATTCAGGCTTGCAGTCGATGGTGGAGCCGCAGACCGCGACCCAAGCTCTGCAACCCACAAATCCTGCGGCCCAAATCGTCCGGTCGAATCGCGTGTTGTGCTGGCAAACACGAGGCGCGATCCATCTGGACTCCAACGCGGTGACAAATCAAACCGCTCACCTGTTGTGATATAGTCAATGCGTCCGGAGTCGAGCTCGTACGAAAAGAGATTGTATGATGCACCGTCTGAACTGGACGTTCTGTCCGACGAGAAAGCCAGATAGGCCCCGTCCGGGCTCCACGACGGATCCCTGTCGTCGTAATAGTCCTGCGTGAGGCGATCGAGCTTGCCCTGGTCCGTATCGAAGAGATACAGGTCGCTGAAGCCTGACTTGTCAATTGACGAGAAAGCCAGTTTCGTTCCGTCTGGACTCCACGCTGGAGAATACACCGCAGTCAAGTCGACAAAATCGAGTGTCGTAATGAGCTTGCGAGCTTCCACATCGTAGAGGTGGATAACGTCGCGCGCGCCACTCTTCGTGACGAATGCCAATGTGCCGCTGTCCGAAACGCTTAGCCGACTTTCAAACAGGTGGAACGCCTCATACCGATCACTTCTCTCCCCCTCAATAATCTCGCGTGGACGGCTGATCGGTTGATACGCCGAGTCGACCTCGACCTCGTACACTCCGGAATACGTGCCTTCGTTTCCAACATAGAACACATGACGCTGCCCCTTCGAGTCAATGTAAACGTCAGGTTTAGAGCTGAAGCCCTTCCCGGACACCTGGGTTGAAAGCATTGACGGAAACTCGCCGTTGCGGAGATCCGGGTAGTACTGCTCTTTCAGCCACTCCATCCAGTTTGCCGAGATCACGTCAAAGTCTTCGCGAAGCACATGCTCCATCACCTTGCGAAAATCGCGGTCGATCCAAATGTTGTCGATCAGCTCGAGGATGGCGTGTTCGCCGTAAGTCTCCGAAATGTACCGGCAAAGTGCCTCGCCCTGCTTGTACATGAGAAAAGATCCCTCTATTCGGTAGATCGACTCAAGCGGCACGATATAGTTCGAATACAACGCATCACGAATGACCATCTCGTGGTTATAGTCAGGCTCGCCCGACCAATATTCAGCGAGCCCCTCGGTAAACCACAAAGGGACAAATCTATCGATCGGTTTGCGGTAGTCGCGTAGAACGCGGACGATCCGGTTGAACGTGAACACGTGAACGAGTTCGTGACGGATGACCCGCCGGAAACGGTGGAGGTCACCATTTGCGGGAATGACGACGCGACCCTTTAAGAACTCGAAGAATCCCCCAACACCGTCGGGAATAAAACCGGGTGTCGTGTTCGTCTGCTTGAAGTGCAAATTCGTCGCATAGAAAATGAGCGGCACGCGGTCCGACAGATCAAATGCAAAACGATTTTGTAGCTCGTCGAAGATTTCCTCCGCGAAGAACGCCCCATGCTCGGCGAGTTCGCGCATCTCCGGGTAGTAATAGATGTCGAAATGCTCGGTGCGCAGAACGTGCCAATCGAAATCGACGTACTGGACCTTGTTGCGGCCGAAGATATAGTACTGCGCGTGAGACTCTGGAACGACCGTGCCAATCAGGGCGACGAGTATAGCCAGTCGAAGTCCGGCATTACGCCATTCACACAAGCCAGCATTCCACCTGGGGCGCGGCGCCGCGAATCGAGCTTCCGGGATCGGTACGGTTGGTGACATCAACAGTCGCTACGCTTGTACATGACGATTGGCCCGGAGTACTGAAGCCCGGCCCAAGGCGAATCGTTTTGAAGCACCGAAACCGCCTTGGTTCCGGCAAATCGACGTACCCTTTCGGCGATTCCTCCCCGCGTCTACGAATCGAGGATATGAAGGAGGTCGTATGGGTGGGATTTGAGCCAGTCGTCGAGAAGGCAGCGGACTGCCTCGGCGTCTGAGGAGTTCAGTGCGCGATCGGCCAGATCCGAAACATCGGTGTACTCGATCGACCGGATTATTCGCGTCAGCTGCGGCAGGTAGACCGGCGACGCACTCAATTCATCCACGCCGAGGCCGACGAGGATCGGCACGTTGCGGGAATCCGCCGCCATCTCGCCGCACACACTCACGGTCTTTCCGTGGGCGTGAGCAGCATCAACCGTCATTCGCAACAGCCGGAGAACGGCAGGATGCAGCTCCTGGTACAGCTCGGCAACGAGGTCGTTTCCGCGATCCACGGCAAGAACGTACTGAGTCAAATCGTTCGTACCCACAGAAAGGAAATCGACCTCTGCCGCTATTTGATCGGCCGTCAGCGCGGCGGACGGAATCTCGATCATCGCACCAATCCTGATCGCCTCGTCGAAGGCGATTCCCTCGGCACGGAGTTCGTCGCACACCGAGTTGTAGACGACGCGGAATCGCTTAACCTCCTCAAGAGTCGTGACCATCGGAAGAAGGATCCGAAGCTTGCCGTACACACTCGCACGAAGAATGGCCCTCAGGTGGGTCCGAAGGATATCCTGCTTGTCCAGCAGGACGCGAATTCCGCGCCAGCCGAGAAACGGATTGTGTTCTCGATGGGCAACGGGAAGTAGCTTGTCACCACCAAGATCCAGCACACGAATCGTCGTTCCATGATCTCCAGAGGCTTCGACGAAGCGGCTGTAGATCTTGTACTGATCCTCCTCCGAGACGCCGAGCCGGCCTTCTGTCAGAAACAGCATCTCGGTTCGGAAGAGTCCGATTCCCTCTGCCCCATACTCGTCAAGCAATTCCAGCTCGGACTTGAACTCGAGATTTGCCCTTAGCGCGATCCGTCTTCCATCAATCGTCTCCGCAGGAAGCGGAACGTACTCCTTCTGCTCTTCCAGAATCTGCGTATAGCGACTCTGAAGCCGGCCGTACCGTTCTGTCGTCTCACGCGTTGGATTGATGATGAGCGCGCCGCTCAGCCCATCGACGATCAGTGTGTCTCCCGTCCGTACAGACTGAGTGGCGGAGTGAGCGCCGACGAGGGTAGGCAGTCCAAGTGCACGCGCCATGATTGAGACGTGCGAAGTGGAGCCACCATAGTCCATCACGCACCCAAGGATACCGCGTCGACTGAACAGAATCACATCTGCAGCAGTCAGATTTTCGGCAACGACAATTGTGTGCGGATCAATGGCGGAGAGAAGTTTGTTTCGACGAAGATGCGTAATGATCCTTTCCTCTACATCACGAATATCCGACGACCGTTCCTGTAGGTATTCGTTGCCGCTGGCTTCGAGACGCTGCCGGTGTTTGGTCAGTACGAAGCGGACGGCATAGTCGGACTTCATCATCCTCGACGAAATCATCGTACGGATTTCGTCAAGGACCGCCTCATCCTTCAACATCAGGATCTGCGCCTCGAAGACCGCAACTGATTCATCGCCGAGCCGCTCGTTTGCGACTGCGACAACCTTCTTCAGATCCCTCTCGGACCGCACAAGCGCTCCTTCGAAGCGCTCGAGCTCCGACGCAACGTCTTCCGGGCGGATTGACTGCTCTTCAACGGTAATCGAAGCCCGTGCGTACACGTAGGCAGGGCCAATCGAAATACCCGGTGCGACGCCGCAGCCCCGAAGCCTGACCTCCCTGCTCGGGGGGGCACCATTTATGACGTTTTCAGGAAGCGACACGATTCTGAATCAGCAGTTGTTTTGTCCGAAAGCGTTCACACTACCTCGCCGAATCCATCCTCGAATAGACCGACGAGTGCATCGAGTGCCTCCTGCTCATCCTCTCCGTCCATGACGAGGACCAGCTCGGCACCCTGTTCTGCCGCGAGCGTCATGACGCCGATAATGCTCTTGCCATTGATCTCATATCCGTCCTTCTCAATGAAGAAATCCGCCTTGAACTTGGAAGCCGTGCGAACGATCATCGATGCCGGCCGCGTATGAATACCAGCTCGATTTGTCACGGTTACCGTTCTCGAAATCATGATCTATTCTCCTGCTCCGAATTCAGCGGACGAGCATTCCGCATCAAGAGGTTGCGACGACAGGGCCGGCCCGGTCGGCCCGGGATTGATCGGGCGCAAAATAGCGAACAAAGTGCGTGTTTCGTAAACCACGCGTCAGAAGGCCCGGTCCCGCAGCTGAACCACAAATTGCCGAAGTTCGCTCGAATAATCGGAATCCGGAAGGATGTCGAGCGCCTCCAGCGCTTGGCTGCTGTAAGAAGTAACCTCGCTTCTAGCGGCCGCGAGAACACCGGATCCTGAAAGCAACTCCAGGGCCTCTGCAACCC
>JAGQWL010000163.1 GCA_020437385.1 Bacteroidota bacterium | reverse complement strand
TCGGTATGCGATACTCCATGCCCCGCCCTTGAATCGTACCGGGCACTCGAGCACGCTGACGCTCGAGAGGTCGATGATGGAAACGCCGTCTGCTTCAGGACCAGAACAGATCGCCTTGTCGCCCGCCGGACTTAGAGCTACGAAGCGACATGCTCCACCGGACGACAGTTGCTTATCGTCGACTCCTCCAACACGCCGGAGTCCGGCTGAGTCACCAATGACCTCAATTGAGCCATCCAAGGAGAGCAGCGTGAACGTCAACGCCGATTCTTCTGGCGATTCGACAATCAATTCCGTCTTCTTTGTTCCGAGGAAGGCTTGGACTACAAACAACTCATTATCATTTCGCAGCAAGACGCCGATGCTATTGGCAGAAATCGGCCAGGCGGATTCAATTCGAGCGGCGGCCATCTTGCCTTGAAGGGCCAAGTCGATCGCCTGCGACGATTCGGCTGAGACAGCGCTGCTGTCACAGCCTGCCAGAATGAGGCACATCGACACAGCCGTGAGTGCGACTCTGGCCGTTGATTTCCCACACAGGCTGAGCGCCGCACAAATCCCTTTGAAACCCATGATCATTGACTCCCGTACTGAACAATGCAACCAGCGCCGAAGCCATCGCATGCCGGCCCGGCTGCGAAACCTGGAATCTCAGGAAGGCGACCCGCCGCAGGCGGCGAGTCGACAGCCACCACAGGTACGCCGCACCCACCTACCAAGTCTTCTCTCTTGTCGTTCATTTTCTTGACCGGCCCATGGTCGTTCCAGTTTGGAATACATCCATTGTAGCAATCGTAGAGCGCGATCTGAGCTTTCGCCAAGCATTTAACACGCCAGTCTTTCTCCTTTTTCGGGCACTCGAGACAGGCGAGAGCCCAAGACAGGTAGACTTTGTTGCATCCTTCAAAGCAATCCCCCGAGTCCCAAGTGCGGGTAAGACACTCAGCGAACTCGCGATCGGCTTCCGTGATGCACGACGCCAAGCTTTCGCCTGGTCCCCATTTGTTCCCGTACTCATTTAGGCAGCATGTTGCAATACGAGCCCTCAATTCAAGTGAACATATTCGCGGCTTCTTAGGGTTGCCGTATCGACGACGGATGATAGTATAGGCCTCTTCGCACTCCGACACGGTGTCTTGCGTTACCAAGCCGTTGGTGTCAGACTTCTTGACGGGACTTGACATGCAATACTGGTATTTGACTGGCCCGTCGACGTATCCCAACGGATCTCGTCTTGTCCACCGCCCGAGTTCCGCATCATAGACTCGATGCCTGACGTGGAACTGCAGGCTGGCCGCGAAGTCGTTCACGAACCCGGGATAGGCCTTGCGATTGCTCACGTCATCGGCCGAGAGCACCTGCCACCCGAGCGTCGTGCCTGACCGACTGGATGCCGCCGTCTTGTCGGCCGCATCCACGTCCCCGTCCAGATCCAGGTCTCCGCGGACGTCGTACGTCGCTCCCGCGATCCACGTGTCGATCTGCGTCACGTCCGTGGGATCCGTATCGCCATCGGAGTCCGTGTCGCCGTTCGGGCTAGCGTTCGGGATCCCGTACGCGCTGTACCGTACGTCTTCAACCTGGTTCCGTGAGTCATCCACCATGGCGACCACGTCACCACGCCAGTTGTACTCGTAGCAGAACCGCTCCTCGAGTGTCCCGTCCGAGGCACTCGACCAGGCCGTGTTCGCATCCTTGTCTCGGAACGCGACCGCATCCAGGGCCGAGCTGCCGCCGTACCCGCCGGCGCCAGCCGTGTGGTAGAAGAACTGCTCCTTCGGATCGCTGTCGCTGGCCCGGTACGTCGCCATGTTCTGCCACCGATCCGTGTACACGAAGTAGTACCACGGATCGTCCGACGTGTTCTCGACCGTCCCGTCAACGTCCACGTCGTAGTGCGTGCCGATCCGGTACCCCAGACCGTTGTACCGGTTCTCCACCACGAGATCGCCCGATCCTCGCTCCTTCACCATCCGCAGCCGTCCGAAGACGTCGTAGACGTACGTGTAGTCCTTCCCGTCGTCCGTGAGGTTCCCGACCGGGTCGTACGTGAGCGTGTAGTCATCGGAGCTGTCGTCATCGACGTCGCGCGCCG
>JAGQWL010000016.1 GCA_020437385.1 Bacteroidota bacterium | reverse complement strand
TGACCCTAGCACGAAAATCCGGATAGTTCTGCGGGTCCAGGCCGTGGCCGGCATGTACGACGAGCCCCAGGTCATGCGCGAGTTCGGCCGCAGTCGCGAGATCCGCAAGGCACCGGTCGCGGTTCGGAGTCGACGTTGAGTTCGCGTAGGTCCCGGTATGGAGTTCAACAGCAGTTGCGCCTTGCCCGGCGGCTGCCCGGATCTGGACGGGATCGGGGTCAACAAAGAGGGCGACCTCCGCAATCCCGGCATCGAAGAGGCGCGGAATGACAACGTCAAGCCTTTTGGACGATGCCACGACATCGATACCTCCCTCCGTGGTGACCTCTTCCCGTTTCTCGGGAACGAGCGTGGCTAACTGCGGGACGGTGTCGCAACAGATGGCGACGATCTCTTCGTCGACGGATAGTTCGAAATCGAGCTTTCCCCTGACAGTTGCCTTCAGCCGAGCAACGTCTGTGTCGTTTATGTGTCTTCTATCCTGACGGAGGTGGAAAACGATACCGTCGGCACCGGCGTCTTCGCATAGTGCTGCGGCGGTTGCCGGATCCGGAAAGGCCTCGCGGCGGGCATTGCGCAGCGTTGCCACGTGGTCTATGTTGACTAGGAGTCTCGTCATCGCGTTGGCTACAGTTTGAAACGTCCGAGCGCCCGCGTCGTGGGCACTGGCTTGGCGCCGGCATACTGTCTCATGGGCAACGGTCTCGTCGGCAGGAGCCTTGTCGGCAGGAGCCTCGTCGGCGAACAGCCCAGAAAGTGCAATTTAGAATATGCGGCGTACATGGGCCGTGTTGCGGGTGATTTTGACCGTCTGTTCGCATATAGAAATGCGCTCCCTAAAATGAGCATAACTGCAGACTTCATTGCGGGCGGTGGCGGCGTCGTGACGCCGCGCTTTGGTTGCATTTCGGGGGGGGGCCTTGTATTTTCGCCCTCCTGTATGCTACCGGGTATGTACGGGCACGCGTTCCGAGCCGTCTGTTGTTCGAGCAACGCGCGTGTCATGCCACTATCCGCGCTTCCCAATCGATAATTCGGAGTGTAGTAGAATGGCTTCAAACAGCCGCGGCGCCAACACAGCAATCCAGCTGCTCCTTCTCGTGGTCATCGTCGGGCTCACGTACGTTCTGTACCGGTCTCTTACCGTGCCCTACGAAAAAGTGCGCCTCCAGGAAGAAGTAACCCAGAACACCAGAGACAGGATGGGCTACGTCCGCACGGCTCTCATCCGGTACGAGCAACAGAAAGGACGCTTTACGTCGAGCCTGGACTCGCTGGTCATGTTTGTCAAAGCAGACTCGCTTTTCATGGCAAAATCGGACAGCATCTTCGGCGAGGGTTTTGTCGCCGATTCGCTGCCGTTCTCTCCGCGTACCGGCAAGCGATTTCAGCTTTCCGTCAATGATACGACTCGAATCAAGACGTATCTCCTGAAGGATCCCGATACCGACGACCAGATCGGTACGGCGCTGCCGGACATCACGCTTCTCAACGCGTCCAGCTGGGAGTAGCGCTCATCGGTAGTATCCCATACGCTTGAGGCCCGCAATGGAGGAGTACCTGAAGGCCGGCGTTTTCTTTCACGGCAGTTCCGTTCGATACACCGAGATCGTTGAAAGCGGCACGGAGCCCGCGTTGCTGAAACGTCTCGGATCGTGCCGTTTCGACTTTCCTGTTTCGGAAGCGCTGGTCGGTGGAAACCCCGAACTGCTGGCCACCCTGCACGAAGCATTGATCGACGTCTTCGACGGCTCGCGTCTACACGAGGTCTGCATTGCCATCGATCCGTCAATCTGTCTGACGTTCCAGACGGCAATCGCGGCCGATGTCAGTGACGAGGCGATGCGGGCGCAGATCCTGGGCGAGATGGCCCTTCTGGCGGATACCGATACGGCCCTTCATGTTTCGTCGGACGAGGTCTTCTCGGGCGAAGACCCGGACGGCCTCGGCTTCAGTACGTTGCAGGTGCTGGCGTTCCCGGATGTTGTTCGCGAAAGGCTGGAATCCATCTTCACCGGTATTCCGGGAGAGCGAAACTATTTCTCCTCGGTTCAGGGAGCGGGCAACCTTTTGCTCCGTTTTCTTCTGGCATCGACTGCCGAGCGGTCGACGGACGGCTTCGACGTCGCACTTGGCCAATTTGCCGATCGCTTCGAGTACGCCGTCTGCAAATCGGGTCGGCTTCTGCATGTTCAGTACGTGCCGTGCTCGACTCCGGAGGACGGACTCTTCTTCGGCGCGAATCTGCTGTCGTCGATCGCAGGAGGACGCGCTCGTCTGAACTCCGTGTATCTGTACGGCGAGGATCTGGACGAGCAGTTTGTTGACAGGTACAGCGGAATACTCGGGGAGACCTCGCTGCTGGATCCGCTTCAGGTCCTCCGAACGATGGGGAGTCCGAAGGGGCAGTTTGACGGATGTACGTTTGCGCAGTGCGTCGGCGTCGCGCTCGCGCCCGCAAACTAGTCTGCATCATGCGGATCATCGCTGGCCGGCTTCGCAGCCGGCGGATACTTGCACCGGAAGGCGAAGGCACCCGGCCGACCTCCGACCGGGTGCGCGAATCGTTGTTCTCGATGATCCAGGCTCGTCTCGATCTTGAGGGAATATCGGTCGTCGATCTGTACGCCGGTAGCGGGGCGCTTGGGTTCGAATCCATCTCGCGCGGTGCCGAGCGTTGTCTGTTCGTAGACAAGGACCGCCGTGCCTGCAGGGTTATCACGTCGAATGCGGAGTCGCTCGGTGTCGACGAACAGGTCGAGGTGCGCTGTCAGGATGTACGATCCTACTTGCGGACGGAGGAGGAGCGGTTCGACCTGGTCCTGCTGGATCCGCCCTATGCAGATTCGCTTGTGGCGACACTCCCCGGATTGATACGCGACCTCGTCACTCCGACTGGATTGATTGCGATGGAACACGGACCCAACGTGAATTTTGAGGCGGATGATGGCCATCTTCTCACTCGCGACTTTGGGCGGACGCGAATAACGCTATTCGAAGCCGTATCTTCGACCGACTAGCGTCAGTCAGCAGATTCTGATTTCATGGCCCCCGATTCCCGACGTCTCGCCCTGTATCCAGGCTCCTTTGACCCGTTCACCTACGGGCACCTGGACATCGTTAAGTCTGCCGTGAACCTCTTCGACCAGTTGGAGATAACGGTTGCAATAAACTCGGAGAAACAGGGACTGCTGTCGGTCGGCGAGCGCTGCGAAATCATTCGGGAAACCGTCGCGGATCTTCCGTCTGTTGTTGTGGTCCCTTTTGAGGGTCTTCTTGTCAACCATGCGCGCCGCCGCGGAGCGTCGGCACTTGTAAGGGGATTGCGGCAGGTCAGTGACTTCGACTACGAGTTCCGGATGGCCTTCGCCAATCGAAAGCTTGCGCCGGAGATTGAAACCGTTCTTCTTCTGACATCGGAGGAGCACGCGTTCACGAGCTCGTCCATCGTGAGAGACGTCCTTCGTTGGGGCGGCGACATTTCGCACTTCGTGCCTCCGACCGTTGCACGAGCGCTGGAAAAACACCGGTCGGGTAAATAATCGAAAATGATCAACGTGGCAGAGCAGACCAGATTCAACCCCAACGTAGAACGAATGAAACCGTCGGCGACACTCGCGGTGTCGGCGCGTGCAACAGAGCTCAAGCGTGAGGGACGCCCCATCGTCAGTCTCAGCGCCGGCGAGCCGGATTTCGACACACCCAAGGCCATTCGCGTCGCGGCGATCGATGCGGTGAATCAGGGTTTCACCCATTACACGGTTAACGCGGGTACGCTCGAATTGCGTGAAGCAATTTCGGAGAATCTCCAACGAACGTGCGGCCTCTCGTACCGTCCTGACCAGATTCTGTGTTCGAACGGAGCCAAGCAATCCGTCGCGCTGACGATCTTCACGCTCTGTCGACCCGGGGACGAGGTGCTCATTCCCGCGCCCTATTGGGTCAGTTATCCTGAGATGGTGCGAATGGCGGGTGCCGAACCGGTAGAGGTCATTGCGTCGGTTGAGGACGAGTACAAGCTTCACCCGGATCAACTGGAGGCGGCGATAACGGATCGGACGCGGCTACTGATTCTCTGTTCGCCCTCCAACCCGACCGGTGCAGTCTACACCCCCGAAGAACTTGACGAAATCGCCCGGGTCCTGGAACGACACGAACAGGTCTATGTCTTGTCGGATGAGATCTATCAGCACATCGTTTATGATGCGGAGTTTTCGGCTTTTGCGACCCGCCCGTCAATGTATGAACGGACGATAACGGTGAATGGGTTTTCCAAGGGCTATGCCATGACCGGATGGCGGCTCGGCTACCTCGCCGGACCGCAGCCGATAGTGGCGGCGGCTGGAAAGGTGCAGGGGCAGTTCACCTCGGCACCGTCCAGTATCACGCAGAAGGCCGGCGTTGCGGCAATGAAGATGGGCGACGAAGAGATCCGGCGGATGGTCACGGCCTTTCGTGAGCGACGCGACTACCTTCATGCGGAGCTGCAGAAGATACCCGGTATCGTGTGTCCCAAACCGGAGGGTGCGTTTTACCTCTTTCCCGACGTGTCGGCGTACTTCGGCTCGTCGGACGGCGAGCGTCGCATCGAGAACAGTTCTGATCTGTGCCTCTACATGATGGAGGAGCACAACGTCGCGATGGTTCCGGGTGATGCCTTCGGTGGTCGGTCCGGTGTGAGGTTGTCCTACGCGGCATCCATGGACACCTTGCGTCAGGCGGTCGCCAATCTGCAGAGAGGATTTGCCCGGCTTCACTAATGAGCGAATTGCCAAACAAGCCTGAGTTGAAACCGGACGTCTTCAACCAGGCGGAAAAAAGAGACCGGGTCTGGCTGCACGTGTTGTTGTTTGTACTCACGCTCGTTTCGACGACGTTGAGTTATGCCTTGTGGGTTGGGTCAGGCGCGGCCGGCTGGTCTGATCTGCTCAAGATGCCGTTCCTCTCCCAGGCGATCTGGTTCAGCGTGCCCCTTCTGTTGTTCCTGACGGTGCACGAGTTTGGCCACTACTTTGCCGCACGGCTGCATCACGTCAGTACGACGCTTCCGTATTACATCCCGCTCCCGTTTCTCGGCATCGGCACGCTGGGTGCAGTAATAAGAATCCGAGAGCCCATCCCCAGTCTGACGAAACTCTTCGACATCGGCGCGGCCGGACCGATCGCCGGATTTGTTGCGGTCTTTATCATGCTGATTGTTTCGCTCGCAACGCTGCCGGACGTCAACTACGTCGAGAGTTTCGAGGGACACGACGCGTTGAAGGAGTACGTTGCCCAGAACGGCGAATTTCCACCCGAGTTGATTCGTGAGGAGGGAGCAGGACCGGGGCAGGTCTTCTATGTCGGCGAGACGGTGCTCTATGTTGCCGTCGCGCACTTCTTCGACAACGTGCCGCCGATGTACGAGATGTACCACTATCCGTTTTTGTTCGCAAGCTGGCTGGGTCTGTTCTTCACCGCCCTGAACCTGCTTCCGGTGGGGCAGCTCGACGGTGGGCATGTCCTGTTTGCGCTGGTAGGTCCGCGATGGCATCTTCGGATTGCGCGTTCGTTCATGTTTCTCCTCCTTCTCTCGGGAGCAATCGGATATGGCATGATGGCGACGGACGACGGATGGATGGGCGCTTTCAAATGGCCGATTCTGGCGGCGATACTTTATCTCATTCTGAACCGGGCCTTCGGGCGCGATCAGAGTATCGTGGCGCCGTCACTGGTTGCACTGCTTGCGGCTTCATTCGCGGTGAACACGTGGCTGCCGGGCGTGGCAGTTTACGGACACGGCGCGTGGCTGATGTGGGGATTTATCCTGTCGTTTCTGCTGGGCGTCGAACACCCGCCGGTGCTGTATTCGGAGCCGCTCACTCCTGGGCGTCGAGCGCTCGCCCTGCTTTCGTTCGTAATCTTCATTCTTTGCTTCAGTATCCGACCCTTTTACTACGTGTAGTGTGTTTTCCACGCAGCGGGAGTTCGGATGGGGACGCCTCAGGGCAAATCGGCGGCGCGACGGAACCCTGCTCCGGCCGGCTCGTTTCCGGTGCTTCATTGCCCCGCTCTCGTCCGAATCGATCCGTTTTCCTATCGAACTCCGGTACCGTATCCAAACTCTCATCCAACGAATCAAGCCTGTGTCAACGTTTCGTACACAGCAGCGAGTGATGACCTGGACGTTGCCGTTGAAGTCAATTGCTGCGGGTATCGTTGCCGTGCTCACCATTGCGGTTTCGGCATGTGACGCGGGCCCGGGCACTGTGGACCTCGGAGCGGCACCGCCGCGCGTCTTCGATCTGGCCTTTTCGCCGGACTCCCTCAACTTGTCGGACATCGACCCTTCCCGGATCGTGGGCGACTCGGTGTTAGTCGACCTTGACATCAGTGTTTCGGCAGAAGATGCGGACGGCGACCTGCAGGAGGTTTCATTTACGATCCTTCCTCCGGCGCGAGTCGACGAGCCGTTGGCTGCCGGCATACTGACGTTGGGTACTGGTGACCGCTGGTCAGTGACCCGGCAGATTGCGCTCCCGGTCGGTCAGGTCGGGAATTACGTGCTGACCGTGTTCGCGTCGGATGCGACCGGTCTGCTTGGAAACCAGGTGCGGGGAACCGTCGAGTTGGCCGCGGCTCAGGGATTTGGTTCGCCCCCCGTGGTTGAAGAGGTGGTTGCGACGCCCAATCCGCTCGCCCCGCCCGCGACGCTGCGAGTCATTGCGCGTGTGACGGACGAGCAGGGGCTCGCGAATATCGTGCGCGTAGAGGTCGACATCCAGGGAGTCAAGTACACGATGTCCGACGATGGTGAATCGCTTGGCGACACGATCGCAGGTGACGGGAATTATACGGCCAGTTTTTCTGTCCCAGGTGGCGTAGCCGCAGGAGTCGAACCGCTCTCGGTGCAGGCTTTCGATCGCAATGGAAACGCGAGCGAAATCGTCACGATCGAGCTAACGATACAGTAGCCCGCCCGATGAACCGCCTTCTCTTCATACCTGTCGTTCTGGTGGTTCTGGCCACATCTGCGTCCGCCCAGACGGACGCCGCCGTTGACGCGCTGGGCAAGTTCTCGCTGTCTCAGTCCGTGACCGCGCTGGAGCCGAGCAACGGTATTCTGAGCAACTCGATTTCGAATATTGGAATCACCGGTGATTCGGTCTGGATCGGGCCGTACTTGAACGTCACCGGTGACGCCGGCGACTCGTGGGAATTTGCGGATACTCCACAGCTCTTTGGGACACAGAACAGGGTCTTTTCACTGTCCGTAAACGGCTCAATCATTATCGCCGGCCTCGGTTACAATGACCTGGCCAACGACGGACTCCAGACGGCGGCAGGATTCCTCGTGTCAACGGATGGTGGCGAGAGCTTCCAGTTCCGATCGACAGACCGCTACCTCGATGCACCGGGAGATACACTTGTTCAGTACGGCGCGTCCGAACTGAGCGCGTTGGATGTTATCGTACCGCAGCAGAGTCCGCCGTACGACATCGAATATGATCCGTCAACGTCAACACTTTATGCAGCCGGATGGGCGGCTGGTGTGCGGAGATCGACGGACCTTGGCGTGAACTGGGAGCGAGTGGTTCTACCCCCTGATGATCTCGACGAGATTTTCGTCGACAGCACCTACGACTTCAAGATCGAGCCGCGCCGCGGGAATCTCGGAAACTTCAATCACATGGGTTTTGCGGTCCACGTTTCTGGTGATGGCACGGTGTGGGCGGGCACGCCGCTGGGGGTAAACCGATCGACCGACGGCGGGTTGTCCTGGAAACGAACAAGTGCCGACGGCACGTCGACGGGGCTAACGGGCAATTGGGTTGTTGCAATCGATGAGCGCGTCCACGGTGCCGAGCGATCGATCTGGCTGGCGACCTGGGCCGCATTGGACACTGGCGACCTCGGTGGGCGCAACGGTGTTTCCGTCACGCGTGATGGAGGCGAGACATACGAACAGGTGCTCGTGGGCGAGCGGTTCATCGACTTTGCGTTCGACGGCGATCGAATCTGGGTGGCAGGTCGCGAATCGGGCCTCTTCTATTCGGACGATGACGGGAAAACATGGGAGACCATTCGTGACTTTCCACTTGCATCTTCCTCCGAGAGAGAGGTCAAGGTGGGCTCAGACGTCCTGTCGGTAGCCGCACAGAACGGCGTTGTCTGGGTAGGAACCAGCGACGGATTACTTCGAAGTGACAACGGCGGCGTTACCTGGCGAACGTTTCGGGTTGAAGTCCCGCTGCATCCCGAAAGCGAATCGGAGCTGGTGCCGGATGTCGAGACGTTTGCCTATCCGAATCCCTTCTCGCCGATCGTGGATCAGTTCATCCGTATTCGTTTTGAGGTACCGGCATCCGGGCCGGTGGATGTCAGGATTTATGATTTCCGGATGAACGAGATCCGTCGCCTGCCGGTTGAAACGCGTGATGCGGGCGTGCAGGAGTTCGTATGGGATGGTGCCAACGGTGACGGAACTCGTCTTTCGAATGGTACCTACTTCTACTCCGTCAAGGCCGGCGGGAAAAAGGTGTGGGGCAAGATCCTTCTCGTCGAATAACCGCGGCCGGAACCACAACTGCTCAAACCCGAGCTGATCGAATGTCAATGGCAAGAGACATACTGGAAGTCACGACGCGCCGCACTGCGTTGAGTATGCTTGCGGCCGTGGTCGTCTGCGTGCTGCTTCCTGCCGGCTCGTTGGCCCAGACGACAGGGAGTTTTTCGCGGGTGGGCTTCGGCGCGCGGGGACTCGGAATGGCAAATGCGCTGATTGCTGATGCGTCCGGCGCGGCGAGTCCGTATTACAATCCGGCTCTGGCGCCGTTTGTGTCGTCGCAGCAGATCTCTGCATCTGCGGCACTGATGACGCTTGACCGTGAACTGCAGTACCTCGAATTCGCCACGCCGTTGCGACCGAAGGCAGGTGTCGCGGTCGGACTGACGCACGCGGGCGTATCGGGTATCGATGGGAGGGACAATTCCGGCTTCCACACGGAAGACCTGGCGACGGATGAATATGCCTTCTTCGTTGCGTTCGGATTGCACGTAAGTGATCGGGTTGCCGCGGGAATTGGCCTGCAGTTGTTCAGGTCCGACCTCTACGTGGGGCTCAATCCCGTTCGGACCGTCGGCCTTGATCTCGGTGTTACGGCGTTGATTACGGATGATCTTCGTGTGGGGATCGTGATGGACGACCTGCTGGCCCGGTATTCATGGAACTCGTCCGGTGTGTTTGGCGCCAACGGAAAGACGACGAGTGACAAGTTTCCGAGACGGCTCCGGGCGGGTTTCTCGTGGAACCTGCCGGTAGGATGGGCGCGTGTGCTCGGCGAGTACGAGGCACGCTTCTCGACGGTAGAGGAGCGGTCGCGAAGTGTGGAAGTCAGCGGCGGCGTGCCGACGGAGGTGATAACCGGAACTGAGATCATGGTCTTCGATTCGCAGGCTCGTCTTGGTGCCGAGGCAGTGGTCGCCGAAGGCATTGCTGTTCGTGCGGGAGCCGATCGGATCGGCTACAACGGTGGGGCGGGCATTGCGCCCTCCGCCGGGTTTTCGGTTCGGCAGCCCGTTGGAAACGTTACGGTAGAAGGTGCCTACGCGTTCGTACTCGAGCCCGCGGCGGTCGGCTCCATCAACATCATCACGCTCAAGCTATTCCTGTAGCAGCATGAGGTGGTTGGCGCTTTTTCTGTGTCTCCTTCCGGCAGCGCCGGTCGTCGCGCAATCCAGTTCCCTCGACCTGTTGAAGGTCGGCATCAACGCCGAGGCAGGCGCAATGGGGGATGCGCATGTTGCGACGGCGGACGACGCGTTCGCCTCCTTCTGGAATCCGGCCGGACTCGCCGCCAACCGGCAGAACAGCCTCGTTGCCGCGCATCACATCTGGGTTGGCAACACGCGCACGTATGGTGCCGCCGGGAAGATGGCTGTCGGGGAACGCGCCGCTGTCTCGGCCTTTCTGCTGGCCCAGGACACGGGCGCCGGGAACGTTCCCGGGAGCAACATCCAGTCCGTGTCAACCGGAGCCGCGATTGGAGTGAGTGCCGGCGTTGTGCGATTCGGACTGGCGGCGAAGTTTCTTTCTGAGCGCGTCATCACGACGCCATCAACCGGATTCGGACTCGACCTCGGCATACAGTCGACGTTCCCAAACAGCAGCGTGTCGATAGGGGCCGCGTTGCTCAACATCGGTCGCATGAGCAAGGTTGCCGGTATTGTCACCGAACTGCCAACGATGGCTCGGATTGGCGTTGCCGTCTATCCCTTCCGCATCGTTTCATTCGACGACGCCGGCGACCTGCTGAACGCGCACCTCGTACTCGAATACTCGAGGATCCTGCCGGAAGATCGCGGTCGCTTCCATGCAGGTGCGGCCGTCCAATTGTTTGAGATCCTGACGGTGAGGGCGGGCTACATCTCAAATGAGGATTTGCGCGGACCTTCCGGCGGGCTTGGACTGGATGCTTCTTCGTTTCGATTCGACTACGCCCTGGTGCCGTTTACACAGGGCTTCGGCGGTCCAGGGCATGAAATGAGTCTGATCTACTACTGGTAGCTCACGCTCCTGCAGGGCGCGTCAAAACAGTTCCTTCAGCAGGTGGATGAGGTCGGCGAGACCGACGCCAGAGTTGCCACTCCGGATTCGCAGCGAGCACCACAGATCGAGTGCGAGCATCTGGACCGCGTGGATCGGAACGGCGATCCAATAGGAGCGGCAGCGCCAGACGAGTGCCCCGAGCGCGATTCCGCCGACGATTGACAGCAACCCTTCTGGAAGCGGCTTCTGCATGTGCAGGATGGCAAACGGCATCGCCTGAACGAAAATCGCGAGGTAGCCGAATGTTCTTGCAGTGCCGAAGAGTACAAAGCCGCGCCACAGGTATTCCCATCCGACCCAGTAAAACAGAAACAGCAGCTCGTAGACGACGAAGAATTTCCAGTTGACAGCGGCCCCCTGGTAGTGCGGATAGGCTGCCTGGAAGTCCGCGTGCGCCGACAGAAAGAAGGTCCCGGCGACGACGATCGGCAGATAGGCGGCACCGAGTGTAAGCGCCAACTTCCAATCGCCAAGGCCGAGTCCGAGCTCTGACCAGGAACGTCTTTTCCACAATCGGAGTAAAGCGACGGGTATGACGAACCCAAGGAAGCCCTGGACGAAAAACCACCATCCCCACGAAAGGACACCGCGCCATTGAACGGGGAAGTATTCTGCAAGGTGCATTCGGAAGATCGACCGGTTTCCGAAGTTGTTCTGCAGGATGACCAGGAGCGCAGCGGTCGTGAGCACGACGGCAGTTTGTGCGTCGATCTTTTCGATGGCCGTTCGTGCCCGACGGTACTCGTGCTGGAGCCGGTTCTTCACTGTAGATCGAAGCCTTGATGTCTTTTACGGAAACACTGGAAGATCGGGAATTCCCGGCAGACGCAGCTAGACCTGCCGCACAACGGCGTGGTCCAGTTGCGATCGTGAATGCGTCCCGCAGTACGATCGGGTCGTCGAGCGGAGTTGTACCGGTCTTGCTGTGTCTGGTACTGGTGTTTGGCTGCGCCGAGGGATCGGCGACATCGCAGGGTGTCGAGGTGGATCGGCTGGAGGTCATGACCGCGCCCTCATCGCGAATCGACCGAATGTTCGCGCACTTTCCGGCTTCGGCTCGTGGCCTTTCCCGCAGGGATACGACGGGCGCGGCGAAATGGGTTGAAGAGACCCTTTCTTCCATGACGTTGCGCCGGAAGATCGGACAGCTGATTGTCGCGCGGCTGGCGCTCGACCGAACGGACGCCCAGCCGCGTTCCTCGGATACAAGAGCCGTCACGGAACATGGCGTTGGCGGCTTTCTCATTTCGCGGATCCTGCCCCCTGAGCGAGTTGCCGAGGAGGCGGCCAGATTGCAATCACTTTCGGATGTCCCGCTGTTCATCGCTGCCGACTATGAACGCGGCGTTGGGCGATTTGCGAACAACTTCACGGAGCTCCCGTCCGCGATGGCTATCGGTGCGAGTCGGGACACGGTCGCCGCCGAAGCGGCGGGGAGGCTGACGGCCGTCGAATGCCGGGCCATCGGGGTCAATCTGATCTTCGCGCCTGTGGTGGACGTCAACAACAATCCGGACAATCCGATTATCAATATCCGATCCTACGGCTCGGATCCGGAACTTGTGGCGTCGAACGCCAACGCGTTCGTGCGTGGAGCGGCCAGCGCTGGTGTCATGACGACGCTCAAGCATTTTCCGGGCCACGGCAATTCGGAGATCGACACGCATACGTCAATCGCAACGATCGACGGTAGTATCGAGTCGATCACGGCGACGGAGCTCCGCCCGTACGAGCTCGCCGTCGAAACGCAAGACGTGCCGGCTGTGATGGTGGCGCATCTGCGTGTTCCGGCACTCGATTCCGCTCCAGTACCGGCCTCAATGAGTCCGAAGGTGATGCGCTTCCTGAGGGCGATGGTGGGGGACCGCACGGTACTTTTCACTGACGATGTGCGGATGGGGGCATTGCAGAACGACTTCCCGCTTGCGCGGCGCGCCGTGGGTCCGCTGCTTGCCGGTGCCGACGTGATCCTGACGCCGGAGCAGATTGCGCCGGCCATCGATGCGATCGAGCGTGCGGTGCGCGACGGCCGCGTTTCCGTTGACCGAATCGACCAATCGGTGCGGCGTGTTCTTGCGGCGAAGGCAGCACTGGGGATGCATCGCGGCGCGGGTCCTGATTTCGAGCTGATGAATGACCTCGCTGTGTTGCCGTACGGTCAGGCGATTGCCGACTCGATCGCACTGGAGTCTTTGACGTGGTATCGGGGGAGCAACCAACGCGCGGACCGGGGTGGACGACAGCTGTTGATACAGCTCTCCAATTTTGCTGAGTCCGAGTCGATCGACGAGGCGATGCGGGTGCTCGCGAACGAGCTCGCCATTCCCGGCAGCGATGAGCTTCGTGTCGTCGGGGCGCCGTCTCCAGGCGATCTGTCGTGGCCGGGCCGCCAGCAGGACTACGCCGGAGTAACCGTGGCACTACACCTGCGTCTGCGATCGGGAAGGGGCAGTGCCGGAATAGTTGACGGCCAACAGGAGCTCCTCGACCGTGTGTTCGCATTGGGTGTGCCGACAACCGTGCTCGTTTTCGGCAATCCGTACGTGGCGGACGACTTGCCGGCGGCCGAACGCGTGCTGATCGGGTACGACCAGACGGTTGCAACGGTCACGGGCGCGGCGCGTGTGCTCGCCGGGGAGGCAGACGCCACGGGCGTGCTGCCCGTCGCGCTTCGGTCCGACGGCGGTATCGGGCGATAAATATTGCTTGTGACAATATAAATGCACTAAACTCAGCCCGGGCCGGTGAACCGCACAAGGTGGGCGGGCAGCGTCGGCCGTAGTTCGTTTCAATAAACGAGGTTGCTATGCTGAAGGAATTCAAGGAGTTTGCCATGAAGGGCAACATGCTCGACATGGCCGTGGGTATCATCATCGGCGCCGCATTCGGTACCGTCGTCAAGTCTGTGGTCGACGACATCCTGATGCCCATCGTCTCGTCCATCTTCAAGATGCCGGACTTTTCGAATCTGTACACCGTGTTGAGCAATCCGAACAATGCGTCGTTCACCAGCGTTGCGGAAGCGCGCGAAGCGGGCGCGGCCGTTCTGGCCTACGGACAGTTCATCAATGCGCTTATCGCGTTTCTGATCGTCGCATTCGTTCTGTTCATGATCGTGAAGGCGATGAATGCCGCGAAGCGTAAGGAAGAGGCGGCAGCACCAGCGCCGCCTCCGGGCCCGACGGTCGAGGAGCTGCTCATTCAGATCCGAGACAACCTGGCAAGAAGCTGATTTTCCCTTTGCCCTTAGCTGCACCGAAAGGCGGCGGGCCGGTAAGGCCTGCCGCCTTTTTTCTGTATGTTCTCTGTATGACTGTCGAGCTGAACTTCTCTGAATACGGCGAACCGACTGCGCCGCCGTTGCTGATCCTTCACGGGTTTCTTGGCGCAAGCGGAAACTGGCACACGCTGAGCCGCAATGTTTTTTCGCGCACGCATCACGTTTTTGCGCTCGATCTGCGCAACCACGGTGATTCACCGCACGCTTCGGAATTTGATCTGCCCTCGATGGCACGAGACGTTCGGCACTTCATCGAGGAGCGGGACCTGGCCCCGGTCGACCTGATCGGCCACTCGATGGGTGGCAAGGTTGGTATGGAACTGGCGATTCAGCATCCGGACCTCATCCGTCGTCTCGTTGTTGTCGATATTGCACCGGGTGCCGGCGATGGGGGGCACGAATCGATTCTCGGCGCCCTGCAGTCCGTGGATCTTTCGGGGCCGACAAGTCGAGACGAAGTCGATCGGCAATTGTCCGCCCGAATCTCGAGCAAGCCGATTCGTCAGTTCCTTCTCAAAAACCTTCGGTCGGCGGGCGACAACATGTACGAGTGGAAGAACAACCTGCCCGTTCTGGCTGCCGGTTATCCGCGTATCAACGAGCCCGTTAT
>JAGQWL010000162.1 GCA_020437385.1 Bacteroidota bacterium | reverse complement strand
CCGCCGGCATGCGTGGGATCGTCCAGTCGATCGATTCGTACGCTCTGGGCAAGGTCGCGGTTGGCGTCGGCGCCGGACGCGCCGCAGTCGACGATGTCATCGATCCGCTTGCGGGAATCACGCTGCTCGTGAAATCCGGTGAGTCCGTCGAACCGGGACGGCTCGTCGCGCGGCTTCACGGCGAAGTGATCGCAACCGATCCCGAGCGGGCGAAGAATATGGCGGATGCGCTGCTCGCCGCGTACACCTGCGGCGAGGCGCCCGTTCGTCAGCATCCACTGATTGCGGATCGGCTGGCTGATGGCCGGTGGCAAAACCACGGAGCCTAGGCACATCTTCGTCGGGTGCGGCGGCACTGGGCGCTCGGCTGTCGGCACTGGACTCTCGGCTCTCGGCTCTCGGCTCTCGGCTCTCGGCTCTCGGCCAGAAAGTACCGCCGGTCCCGTCGTGCGGCAGCCGCGCGGTGTTAATCACGCGACGGATTTTCCGCAGCGCATCGCCACTCCGACAGTTCGCTACTCCGCGCGCAGCGACACCGCTGGATTCGCCGTCGCCGCCCGCAATGCCTGGAAGCCGACCGTCGCACCCGCGACCACGAGCATACCCAGACCTGCCAGTAGAAACGTCCCCCACCCGATCGTCGTGTGGTAGACAAACTCGTCGAGCCAGCCGGACATGAAGTAGTACGCGATCGGCATGCCGATCCCGAACCCGATCGCAACGAACACAAGGAACTCCCGCGAAAGCAGCGCCACAACGTGCGCGACCGAAC
Organism: Bacteroidota bacterium; assembly: GCA_020437385.1. GTDB lineage: Bacteria > Bacteroidota > Rhodothermia > Rhodothermales > JABDKH01 > JAGQWL01. The sequence goes on along the minus strand of JAGQWL010000162.1, from coordinate 5,556 downwards.
CGCCGAGAACCTTGCGGATGCCGATCTCCTTCGTCCGCCGCTCCGCGGTAAACGCCGCCAGCCCGAAAAGCCCCAGGCAGGCGACAACGATCGCCATCCCGGCAAAGTAGTTCACCAGCGTTCCGATCACGGATTCGCTGCGATACGTCTGTTCGAACTCCGTATCAAGAAACGTGTACTCGAGCGGGTACTCGGGGTTGAACTCACGAAAGACATCCTCGAACGACGCCACCGCCTGCCGCTCCTGTCCCGGCGCCGAGCGCACGAAGAGGAATCCGCGATCGGCCGGTGCAAGCCGAAAGATCAACGGCTCGATCTCCTGATACATCGAGCGCATGTTGAAATCCTTGACGACACCCACGATCGGACCCTCGGTTCCCCACAGCGTCATCGGCTGGCCGACCGGATTCTCCAGTCCCATCGCGCGGGCAGCAGTTTCGTTTATCACGTATGCGGAGCTGTCCGCTCCGAACTCCCGCGAGAAGGTCCGCCCCTCCGCCATCGTCATCTTCATCGCTGAAACGAAGTCGTAGTCCGTCGCGACGACATAGTACAGCGTCTTGTCGTCCTCCCGCTTGTTCGCCCACTGTACGTTCGTGGTCGAGATGTTGACGTCAATCGGATTTTCGGATGCCTTCGCCACGGCGATTATTCCCGGCTCCGCGAGAAGGCGGTTGCGGAACGAGTCGTACTGGTCATCCGCAGCGCCCTCCAGCTCGCTATAGAAAACATTGTTTCGATCGAGACCGAGATTCTGGTTGCGGATGTAATCGAGCTGCCGGTACACGGTGATCGTGCCGACGATAAGAACGACCGAGATCGCAAACTGCACAACAACGAGCCCCCGGCGAAGCGCGGCGCCCTGCCCGGTCGACAGCACACCCTTGCGAAGGACGTTCATCAGTCGCACGCCGGACAGGTAAATGGCCGGGTACAATCCGGCGAGGAGTCCCGTTGCGAGGGTGACTCCGAGGAACTGCAGCCACATCACCGGATCCGACGCGCGGAACGCGATGCTCTTTCCCGTGAGGTTGTTGAAGGACGGCAGCAGCAGCCAGACGGCGACCACCGCGATCACGAAGGCCAGGAGCGTCGTGACGACAGATTCACTCAGGAACTGTCCGGCAAGGCTCAGCCGGCTTCCACCGAACGCTTTGCGGATGCCGATCTCGAGAGCGCGCTGCGCGCTGCGCGCCGTCGCGAGATTCATGAAGTTGATTGCCGCGATCAGCAGAACGAAGATGCCGATCAGGGCAAACATCCGAACGTAGTCGATCCGTCCCCCGACCAGCACGCCGTTCTCGAACTTCGACTTCAGGTAGACGTCCGTGTACGGCTGCAGGAATAGTTCGGACACCGTGTCGTGCGAGTTCTGCTTGACGAGCAGCCGTATCTTCGCGGAGACGGTGTCCGGGTTGGCATCGGGCGCGAGGCGGACGAACATGCGTGCGCCGTTGTTGGCCCATCCGTCCATCCAGTCGTTGCGCCTCCGGTACTCTTCCATCGGGATGAGGTAGTCGAATCGCGTCGACTGATTCGCCGGGAGGTCTTCGATGACGGCGGTCACGGTGAGATCGATCCGATTGTCCAGCCGAAGCGGCTGCCCGATGACCGCCGTGGCACCTGCGGCAGGCGCGGTGCCCGGGCCAAACTTTTCGGGGAAATATTTCCGAGCGAGCTTTTCCGTGAGTACGATCGAGTTCGGATCGGTCAACGCCTGCTCGCGGCTGCCCGCAAGCATCGGATGCTGGAAGAGTCTCAGGTAGTCGGACCCCGCATGCCGGCCGGACTCGCGGTAGGTCCTGTCGTCGCGACCGAGAATGAGACTTTCGTCCCAGGTCTGCAGGGCACCCATCTCGATCTCAGGGTAGTCAGGCACCAGGACGTCGTCGAGTCGTGCGGTGATCGAAGGTGTGGTGGAGATCTGGCCTTCACCATGGTTCGCGATCCGCATGACGCGGTAGATACGATCGGCGTCCGGAAGACTCTGGTCGTACGAGAGTTCATCCTGGACCCAGAGGAGAATCATGAGTCCGGCGATGAGACCAAGCGACAGACCGAGAACGTTGATGACAGAGTAGACGAGATGGCGACGCATGCCGCGCAGGGCGACCTTCAGATAATTCCGGAGCATTGGACCGATGTGTGGAGGGTGATGCCGACGGGCGACGCGGCTTTCGGGCGACAAGGGGACCCGCGAAGCGCGAAACGATGACACGTGCGGGCGAACGACAGGGGCGCATCCGGGTACAAGACACGGTGCGGCCCGAATTCGTTTACAGGGGCGTTCCGCGCAACGCAACGACGGGCGTATTTGGCCGTAGTAGGGGTCTCGGCTGCCCGAACGGGCAATCCGGCCGAAAAAGACGTTCACAAAACGCCATTTCTGGTCGTTTTTCGGCTGCGGCGGTTGACATCGCCCGACGGAATTACTAGAGCGTTGTTATATTAGAATCTTGTCCTCGCACGAAAGAAAGCGGTAAAAAACATGTCAGTCTGGTCTCGTTTTACTCGGTGGATCAAGTCCATTTTCGGCGGAGCGATCTCTGCAATGGAGGATCCGCGTCTCATTCTCGAGCAGAATATTCGGGAGTTGAACGACCAGGTCCCGAAGATGAACGAAAACATCGCGACGGTGAAGGCCAACGTGATGCTGCTCCAGAAGGAGCTCAAGAAGTACGAAAACGAAACTTCGGATCTGACGTCGAAGATCAAGGCGGGCATCCAGGCCGGCCGCGACGACATCGCCGAGAAGTACGCGCTGCAGCTCGAGCGAACGAAGGACGCGCTCAATCGCACAAAGGAGCAGCTTTCGTACGCATCTGCCGCTTACGACAAGGCCCTGCAGGTCAAGAAGGCCTTCATGCGTGAGAAGGAGCGCAAGATCCAGGAAGCGAAGGAGGCGTTGAGGGCGCACGAACGTGCAAAGTGGCAGGCGAAGGTGGCCGATACCCTCGAACAGTTCGAGGTCGGCGGCGTCGATCAGACGCACGACGAGATGATCACGCGGATCAACGAAGAGACGGCCAAGAACGAGGCGAGAATGGAGCTCGCCCTCGACTCCATTGACTCGGATGCCGTTCGCATCGAGGAAGACGCGGAGTCCATTCGCGCACAGGAACTGGTGAAGCAGTTCAAGCTGGAGATGGGCCTCGGCAGCTCTGCCCCCGAGGTCAAGATCCCTGACGCCGAACTGGAGCAGGGCGAAAAGACGATCGGCAAACAGCGCACGCAGTCCGAATAATCAGTACACGTCCGCGACGCGGACGCCCCCGCCATGACGCCCGAAGAATTCCAGAAAATCAAGGAGGCCGAGAAGGAGCACCTGCGGGCGCTCAAGAAGCTGAAGCAGGCTGTGCGAGGCCTGGAGCAGCGGAACAAGGTCACCAAGGCGGTCACGGACATCGCGTCGTCGACGAGCAGCCTGCTGGACGAACACGAGAGCCTCGTCGAGAAGCTTGCGCACGAGACGGCCCTGCAGGAGGCGCGGCTCGAGCTCGCGATGGAATCCGCCGAGGAGCGAGCGAAACAGGATGAGGCGGACGCGGTGACGGATGCCATCGACCGAGCTGCTGCCGACGAGGAACTCGCGAAGAAACGCGCTTCAGATCTCGTCAAGCAGATGAAGACCCAGATGAGCGCGCCCGAGAAGACGGAACGTTCCTCCGCCTCGGTCGAGGAGCGGCCCGCCGAGGTCGAAAAGACGATCGGCCGATCGCGATCGGACGAGCCGGTCGAACCTGCCGCCAAAGCGGAGACCCCGCGTACGTCCGACACGGATGCCCCCGCCGAATCCGATGTCCCGGAGAAAACCATCGGCCGAATGAAGCCTCGCAAGTGAGCGCCCACTGCACCACCGAATGAACGACCGAGAAATCAACTACACCAAGGAAGCGTTCCTCCACCCGTGGAACCTCGCCTTCCTGATCGGCGCGATGGTCATCTCGTTCGCGGCCACCATCTTCGGCAACGGTGCCACGTGGCCTTTCGAAACGATGATGATGTTCACCATGGCCCTCGAACTGCTTTTCCTCGGTATCATTCCGCGGCAGGAGCGATTTCGACGGGCGGTTCGTTCGCAGCGCGCGGCAGAACACGCCAAGCCGCCGTCACAGAAGGAGATCTTCCAGCACCTGACGAAGGCAAGCCAGCGCCGCTACGCACGACTGCGCAAACTCAGCAAGGACGTTCAGCAGAACTACCGAAAGCTCAACTACGCGTCGCAGGGAATGCTCGACAGCCACGTCAAGAAGATCGAGGGGCTGCTTGAGTCGTACCTGAAGCTCCTGTATCAGCAGGAGCGATACGAATATTCGACGCACACGCAGACCGAGGCAGATGTTATCCGATCGATGACCGCGCTGCGCGAAGACATGGCGGGCGACCCTCCCAAGGTCGCGGCGATCAAGGAGCGGCGGATGAAGATCCTCGAACAGCGCCTCGATCGATTCCGTCGCGGGACCGAGAACAAGGAGGTCATCGAGGCGCAGCTCGAGACGATCGAGGACGTGGTGAAGTACATCCACGAACAGTCGCTCACGCTGAGCAACCCGGAAGAGATCACGTTCCAGCTCGACACGCTGCTCACAGAAGTCGAAGAAACCCAGTCGGCCGTCCAGGAGCTGGAAGAGGTCTTCGGTGGTCGATCGAGCGACATCATGCGTGACCTCGACACGTACGATCCGGAGGATTCCACCACACAACGTCGTAAGGAACGCGAATAGAAGCCGTGAACTTCGAGTCACTCCTGTTTGAGGCGGACGGTGAAATAGCCATCGTCACGATCAACAGGCCCGAAAAACTCAACGCCCTGAACGAAACCGTCATCAGCGAGCTCGACGCCTGCTTCGAGGATCTCGCAAGCGACGAATCGGTGCGCGGGGTCATCATCACCGGTGCCGGCTCCAAGGCCTTCGTTGCAGGCGCGGATATCAGCCAGTTCCCGACGCTGACGCGCGATGATGCCGTCGCGTTTGCGAAGAAGGGCCAGCACGTATTCTCGCGGATCGAGAAGATGCCGAAGCCGGTCGTTGCTGCGGTAAACGGCTTTGCGCTGGGTGGCGGCTGCGAGCTTGCATTGGCCTGTCACCTTCGCGTTGCGTCGACGCACGCGCAGTTTGGTCAGCCGGAAGTGGGTCTTGGGGTCATCCCGGGATACGGCGGAACGCAGCGACTGCCGAGGGTCGTGGGACGGGGAATTGCAACTGAGATGATTCTTACGGGCAAACCGGTGTCCGCGGAACGGGCTTACGAGATCGGTCTCGTGAATCGTGTGTCGGAGCCGGAAGATCTGCTCGAAGCCGCAAAGCAGGTCACGCGATCCATGACCTCAAAAGCGCCGATCGCCATTGCACACGCGCTGAAGGCGATCCGTGAAAGCGACGGTCCGCTTGCCGACGGCCTCATCGAAGAGGCCCGACTTTTCGGCGACTCGTTCGATACCGAAGATATGCAGGAGGGCGTCAGCGCGTTCCTCGAACGCCGGAAGCCGGAGTTTCGCGGTCGATAGCCGATGATCGTCGCCCTGATATTGGCCACACTGGCTCTGAGCGCGTT
>JAGQWL010000161.1 GCA_020437385.1 Bacteroidota bacterium | reverse complement strand
TCTGTGCGCTCGGTCGGGGGATGGCCTTCGTCGGGTTCGTCTTGCGTGAACGAGTTGATGACCGGTGCGGCGGCCCACTGCGGTTCATCGATCAGCCCGTCGATCGTGATGTGACCGGTTGCCCGCACGGCCGTGACCGAAGCGCGCGGCGGTGAGCGAATTGCGGACAAGGTTTCCGTTGAGGCCCGGCGGGCGACAGATTGTGCACTTGTTAATGGCACAACAATAGCGGAAAATACGCTTATGCACAGTGGAAACAGTAGCGTACGAGGGAGACGCATAACGGGGCAGGGTCTGAGTCGGTTGGTGACTTGCTCGTGTCCATGCTAGAATTTTAGCACGATCGTTTCCCCTACGGTCCCGCCACCACCGGGATGCGTTTTCCGGAAGAAAGTCCTCGAAAAAGGGACGAGTCGCTGAATCCGTTTGCGCGATCCGTCCAATTAAGACCGAGAACAGGATTTTTCAGCGTACTAGATCGATGTCAGGGAAGATGATCACCGAAGCGGAACTCGTGCGGGCCGACCGTCAATTATCAGCAGCGATCGCGGATCTCCAGCAGGAGATGGAAGCCGGCAAGATGAACCTCTCGGCCGCGCTGGCCCGCGTCGGTACCGTAATTGGTCCTGCCGTGTATGGGCTCGCCGTCGAGCACGTTTCCGAGCGCGAGTCGCACACGTTTGTGACGTGGAGCCGTTCCGGGCAGGAGCCGCAGCGCGTGCGCAAGACGCTGACCGACCGGCTTCGGATGGGCGGCATCCTGCAGGTGGAATGTGATGGAGAGATCCAGCTTCCGCTCAACAACTCGGTTGTGGAGTTTCCGATCCGCACGGAGGATGGCACGAAGACGGGCTCGCTGACGGCATTTGTTGAGCACCACTGCATCGAGGCGTCGCATTGCCGGCTTCTCTGCGACCTGGCCACGCTCTTTTCGATCCGGCTGACGACGGGTTCGCTGGCGCGGTAGTGTTTGCCCGCGTTTACCGACGCGATGCCCTTGTCTTGACCGCGCTTCCACCTCACACCAGCCGAGGACCGACGTTCCGCGAATTCTCGGTGTCCGTGAGCCAAATCCGAACATTATTACGGTCTTATTTCCGGTTCTGCTAATCGTCAGGAATCGGTGCCGTAAATGAAGTTGATCCTCGCCGTCGCGACCGCCGTCCTCGCCGGCGCTATGCTCTCCTCAACGGATGTCGCTGCTCAATCGGGCGCGCTCTATGCCTACTGTTTCGAGGGCCAGGTACCGCGACTCTGCGAGTACGATGTCGCGAATCCACAGAATCCCGAAACCGCCTTCCCGTTCGTATTCAGCGATTACATTCGTTCTTCGATCAACGGCGGAAAACTGCTCCGCACCGAGAGCGCGAACGGCCGGCTGAACTTCAGTCTTTCAAATATCGACGGAACGAACTCCGAAGCATTCGGGTCGATCGCGGAAGGAAACGGAATCAGCACAGTCTCGCTATCGCCCGACCTGAAACACGTCGCCTACCAGCGCAATTACCCTCCTTCCCTCGTCGTCTATACTCCCGAAACCGGGGATTCGGTTGTCGTCGACGATGGAACAGGATTCCAATACGCGCTGTCGCTTGGACCACCCAAGTGGTCTCCTGACGCAGCCTGGCTGCTGTTCCGACAAATCAGCTACGATTCGCAGACGTATCAGGCCGAATTCATCGCCGTCGTACCCGCGGACGGGAGCGAGCCCGCGAGACAGCTGACGTTCCCTCGTGACGAAAACCTCCCCGATCTCCAGTGGTCGTCGGACGAGTATTTCGACTGGTCGTTCTCAGGCGATCGGATCGCTTTCATTCGACGGATTCCCACACAAGCGAAGGACCAGCTGGCCGTGCTCCATCAGCGCATCTACACGGTTGCTCCGGATGAACGGACGCCGACGCTGGTAAAGGAATTCACTGACTTCAACAACTCGTATGGACTCGAATGGAGCGGCGACGACACCGAGCTCGCGCTGCTCGTGGATGTTCCGTTTACGGCTGAGCGTCGGATCCTGGCCATCAAGACGGCAGATGGATCCACGACAGAGTATCGGCATGTCTCGCAACAACAGGCTACCTATTGGCCTGAGCGTCTCCTCCAATGGACCGGTACACGCGGACTCATCGTCAACGATGCGGGTGATCAGCCGGACGCTCATTCGAACGACGACATGTGCGACGCCGATGACGCGAAGCCGGGAGAGCAGTGCACACTTCGAGCCGCGATCCAGATTGCCAATGCCACGCAGGGGCCTGACAAGATCGAGTTCGATCTCCCGCCTTCATCGCTGACCATTAACGTAACGGCTGATCTTCCTGCTATCACGGATCCAGTCGTCATCGACGGCACGACGCAGGACGGATACCAGGACAAACCGATTGTCACCGTCCAGGGTTCGGGTGTCGGCGGTTTCCTGTTTGGCGCCGGCGATTCGGAGATCCGCGGACTGGCCATCACGGGCTTCACGGTGGGAGTTCGCATGGCAGGCGCAGGCAAGAACAAGATCGAGGGCTGCTATGTCGGAATTACAGCTGCCGGAGCTTCCGCTCCAAACGGAAACGGCATCGAGGTCGTCGACTCACCTGACAATACAATCGGCGGGTCGAAGGCTGAACAGCGCAACGTGGTGTCCGGCAACACAGGTGTCGGACTCTTCGTGTCGGGCGAAACGTCGACGGGAATAACGATCGCCGGAAACTACATCGGGACAAATGCCGAGGGAGATGCTGCCGTCGGCAACGAGGGAAATGGCGTCACGATAGACGGGGCGCCGGCCGTCCTGATCGGCGGAAGTACGAAGGCAGAACGCAACGTCATCAGCGGAAATGGCACGGGCGGTATCGTGATTCAAGGCAGCAAGTCGGATGGGACACGGATACAGGGCAACATCATCGGCCTTGGCGTCGATGGAAGCACGGCTATTGGCAACGGGTCAGACACGACGTCCGTAGACGGCCACCATGGTATTGCGATCTTGTCGGCGCCGAACGTCATGATTGGCGGGGCCGCAACGAGCATCGGATCACCACCGGGCAACGTGATAGCGGCAAATGCGGCCCATGGAATTTTCGCGACGGGCACCATTTCCGGGAATGCCACTTCGGACGGGTTGAAGATCCTCGGCAATGTGATCGGCACGGACGAGTCAGGTGATGTCGCCCATACCAACGGTGCGGAGGCCATCTACCTGAAAGGGGCTGTCACGGGCGCGCAAGTTGGCGAGGCCGGAAACGGCAATGTGATCGTCAGCGGTAGTCTCGACCAGAAATCTGCAAAAGATGCCGTTGTGCTCGAAGACGGGGGTGAGACGCAGGGTGCACCG
>JAGQWL010000160.1 GCA_020437385.1 Bacteroidota bacterium | reverse complement strand
CCCAGTTCCATCGGCTTCCATGATCAATCGCGAACGACTGTCGGCCATCAAGGCTCGCTTCGAGGAGATACAAAACCAGATGTCTCGGCCGGAAGTGGCGACCGATCCGGCGCGGATGGCGGAGCTCGGGCGTGAACACGTTTCGTTGCGCGCCGTCGTCGATGTCATCGGGCAGTACGAGCGGATGCTTGACGAACGTGTGGACCTCCAGCAGCTTGCTGATTCAGGCGAAGCGGAGATCGCCGAAATGGCGCAGCTTGAGCTCGACGAGATCGAGGAGAAGCTGCCTGCAAAGGAAAAGGAGCTGACGCTGTTGCTTCTTCCGAAGGATCCGGAGGACACGAAGAACGCCATCGTTGAAATTCGCGCAGGCACCGGAGGAGACGAAGCTTCACTGTTCGCCGGGGATCTCTTCCGCCTCTATTCAAAGTTCGCTGAAGAGAAGGGTTGGCGGCTGGAGGAGATGGAGAGTTCGGAAGGGACAGTCGGCGGATTCAAGGAGATCATTTTCAGTCTATCCGGCGTCGATGCATTCGGCACGATGAAGTACGAAAGCGGCGTGCACCGCGTGCAGCGGGTGCCGTCCACGGAATCGGCGGGTCGGATTCACACTTCCGCCGCTACTGTTGCGGTGCTTCCGGAGGCGGAGGAAGTGGATGTGCACATCGATCCGAACGAACTGAAGATCGATGTCTACCGATCGAGCGGACCGGGAGGGCAGAGCGTCAACACGACGGATTCCGCAGTGCGCATCACGCACATACCGACGGGACTGGTTGTCACGTGTCAGGACGAAAAGAGTCAGCACAAGAACAAGGACAAGGCGCTTCGCGTTCTTCGATCGCGGTTGTACGAGATTGAGCTGGAGAAGAAGAACTCCGAACGCGACGCCGCGCGACGATCGATGGTCAGTACAGGTGACCGATCCGCCAAGATCCGCACCTACAATTTTCCTCAGGGTCGGGTGACGGATCATCGGCTGGAAGGGGATGCCAAGAATTATGCGCTCGAGAAGGTGATCGAGGGTGACCTGGATCCGATTATCAGCGCCCTGCGCACCGCGGAAAACGCGGAAAGGATGTCCAAAACCTGATTTTGGCAGAAGCTGGCCGGATTCGTATATTACTCGGCTACAAACCTGCTCCCTGCGCGGCACTCGGTTGCGAGAGGGGGCTGACCGTCGTCCGAAGCAGCAGGTCCATCTAGGATCAGTCTACGGTTCGGCGGACAACCAAAGAAACCGAAGGCACATGGCCACGAAGACGAATACGTACGAACTGACGTACATCCTCAATTCGGTGATCAGCGATGACCAGATCGCGGACCTGGTCAGTCGTATTGACAAGTACATCACCGAAAATGGCGGCAGCATCCTGGACAAGGAAGTCTGGGGAACGCAGCGGCTCGCCTATCCGATCGAAAAGAAGCGAAACGGCTACTACGTCGACATGACGTTTGAGGCCCCCGGCGAACTCATTGCACGCCTCGAGCGGGCGATGGAGATCAACGACAACGTTCTTCGCTACCTCACGCTCAAGATGGACCGGAAGATGATCAAGTACCGGACCGAGCGCAAGCGAACGGCGGTTGTCCCGGTCACGGAGACCGACGCCGACGACGAAGAAGAATAGTCCACCCGTTTCGAGCACTTCAATTTTATACGAACATGGCACCACGATCAAGATCATCCAGAAATGCACCGCGACCGCCACGCCGTCAGACCGAGCCGGATTCGGGTCGTATCGCTGACGCGTCGCAGATTGAGTACGTCGACTTCAAGGATG
>JAGQWL010000159.1 GCA_020437385.1 Bacteroidota bacterium | reverse complement strand
TGATCTGCGGACCCACCGCCGGCGCCGTCACTTCGAACCCGGCGGATGTGCCCTATTTCACGGACTTCGAATCGACAGTCGGGGCTGAGTGGAACTCGACGACGAGAGACTACGACGATGACTTCACCAATTTCCTGGGGCGATTCAATGGCGCCCCCGTGAATCTCGCGATCAACACCACTGTCGGCGAGACCTACCAGTTGAGTTTCGACTTCTATTCGATAGACTCCTGGAATCCGAATTCGTCGAATACGAACGTCGATTACTTCCACATCGAAGTCGACGGCAGCGAGGTGTTCCACGAGACCTTCAGCAGGCGGGAACCTTCCGACTCGTGGACGAGGGCGCGGAGATTGACGGAAACGGGCACGACGCCGTGTTCGTGGACTACGACAACGACGGCGATCTGGATCTCGCCATGACGCGCGAGAACTCGACGGCCGTCCTCCTTGAGAACCGGACGAACAATTCAAAATTCCTGTTGGTTCGCCTGGTCGGTTCGGGCGCAGGGGGAACCAACAAGGCCGCGATCGGTATTCGCATGGAGCTCTGGGACGCCTCGGGTACGACCCGACTCGGACGGCGCGATGTCGGCGTTGCCCGTGGATACGGCGGCGCCGAACCCCTATGGGCGCATTTTGGCGGCGTCGATCCTTCGACCACCTACACACTCAAGGTGTGGTTCCACAGCCGGGACAACAGCAATCCGCTGGAGGTGTCAGTCGTGCCCAATTCTGTGTCGACGACGATCGGGACCACCGTTATCCCGCAGATGATCACGATCGAGGAGTCAAGCCCAAGGAAGCGAATCCTGCGGTGGCGCGAGGTTCCGAATCGCGGTTGATTGTCCGTACTCCGGTTTTCTTCAAAGCCCGTGCGAGCAGGCGCGTATGTCCATCTTATTATCGTCATTTGCCTAATAATACGGACAGGCGCAACAATCGGGTGTCCCTGTCAGATATCCGAAATAGGGATTGGGAAAACGCGACGTCGGGCTGGGTCGCCCGAAACGCTTCGTCGTGGTCATTGACGACTGGAAGGGGAACTCAACCAAAGTCGGCATCATTCCCGGGCCCAAATCGTAGTGGCCAAATAAGGTACTGCGAGGGGCTCATTCTGGTATTCGACCGGATTCGAGATGCATGAACATGAATCGCGAGATCAACACGCTGCGGCTGATCATGGAGATCATCTGTTTGGTCGCCCTGGCCGAGTTCGTTGTGTTGATTCTCTTGCCGCGACTCGCTCCTGGGGTCGACGGACTGATTGAGGCGTCGTTGGGCGCGATGATGCTGTCGATCGCTGCGGGCCCGATTGTTCTGTGGCGAGTCCGTGCGGTACACCGTTCGACGTCAGGTTCTGAACCAAGACACAGATCGAAATCCGGTTGGCATTTCAAGGCTGGTGTGCTTGCAATCGTCGTACTTGGCGCTGCATCGGCTTTGGCCGCCGCCGTGAACATGCATCGGTCGATCAGTGAGGAGGCGCGACAGCGATTCAATCGCCTCGTTGAGCATCAAACGCGCGATGTGGAAGATTGCATCAATCGCATTGTATATGGACTGAACGGCCTCCGCGGCGTCTACGTATCCAGCAAGAGTGTGGAACGAGAAGAGTGCGAGGCGTATGTAACGTCACGCAACCTGCCACGCGAGTTTCCCGGAACGATCGGGATCGGTGTCATCAAGCGTGTGACGCGTGACAATCTGGATCAATTCGTGGCCGCGGAGCGAGCCGACAGTGCTCCGGATTTTAGAGTCCGCAGTCTTGCCGACGCCGATGTTTCGGTCGCAGAGTCACCGGATCTCTACGTTGTGACGGCGTGCTATCCTCGCAGTCGAAACGCCGCGTCCTGGGGCGTCGACGAAGGCTCAGACGCAACGCGACGTGAGGCCATCGAACTGGCCGTTGCGAGCGGTCAGCCGGCGATTACTCGGAAAATCCAGCTGCTGCAGGACAGCGGGGAGCATACGGGATTCCTTTATCTTGTTCCGGTCTACCGCAACGGAACGAATCCCACGACTGCAGAACAGAGAACGCGTGACCTGGAAGTCGTCGTTTACGCGCCGATGTTGCTCGAAGAAGTACTGGCGGGGCTTGATCCTGATGAATCCCGGCTGACCGAACTTGAGATATTCGATGGCGCCACCACGACGACAGCAAACCTGTTGTCGGATCGCAACTCCGACCTGTCCAAAGTCAAGGGCGACGTTGGCCCTGATCACGATTCCAAGTGCATATTCAGTGCTCAAGTTCCTATCCGTGCGGCGAATCGAACTTGGACAGCGTTGTTTCGATCGTCGCCGATGTTCGAGGCCAGCGTAGATCGTTGGCTCGCGCCAGCGACCGGCGTTGTGGGGCTGTTGTTGGCGTTGTTGACGGGGACGGCGCTTTGGGTTTCGGGCTCCGCGCGGCAAAAGGCTGAGGCGCTCGTCGTGGCGCGCACTGCGGATCTTGAAGCCGCACTTTTGGAAAACAAGGCGTTTCGCGCAGCGGTTGAGGCGGGTTGCATCATATCTGAGACGGATAGGGATGGGCGTATCACCTTCGCAAATGACGCCTTTTGCGCTATCAGCGGATATCGACGTGACGAGCTTCTGGGCAGCGACCACCGGCTGATTAACAGCGGCGTACATCCGACGCGATTCTGGGCGGATGCCTGGCGGTCGATCTCGTCAGGACAGCCCTGGCGCGGCGAGGTTTGCAACCGTGCAAAGGATGGGTCTCTTTACTGGGTGGATACCACAATTGCCCCGATGTTCGAACGATCGGGGGAGGTCAGCGGCTACATATCGATTCGGCACGACATCACCGATCGCATTCGTTCTGGCGAGGCGCTGGCGGCCGGTCGAGCTCGGTTTGAGGCGATATTGAATGCCGAGCCTGAACTTATCTGCGTGATTGATGCCAAAGGCAATCTGGAACTGATGAATCCCGCAGGTTATCTCATGCTGGAAGTCGAGTGTGAAGATGACGTGCGAATGCAGGGAGTATTGTCATTTGTCGAACAGGGTCATCGTGAAGCTCTCGAAATGCGCTGCCGAAACGCCCTTCGCGGCGTGGAAGGCGAGTTGAACTTTGAGATTGGGGGGGCCTGCGGAACTCGCCGCTGGATGGAGGCGCGTGTTGTTCCGCTTCGTGAGGAGAGGGGAGCCGTTACCGGAATCGTGATTGTTGCCCGGGATGTGAGCGCGCGTCGAGCCGCAGAACAGGCGGCCGCGTTGGCTCACGCTGATGCTGTGCAACTGGCGGCTGCGGTGGACGCCCATGCGGATGCCGTATTCCTCACGGATACGACGGGTGTGATCACCCGCGTGAATCCGTCGTTTGAGCGGCTTACTGGGTACACGTCATCGGAAATCGTGGGCCAGCCGGCCAGCCGACTCAAGAGCGGTCGGACGCCTGTTGAAGCATATCAAGATCTCTGGAGCACAGTCTCTCGCGGTAGTCCCTGGACGGGGCGGATTTGCAACAGGCGTAAACCGAAGGGCGGAAAGCGCACCCCGCTGCTTCTCTTTGGACACACAAACCTAGACGATCAAGGCGACGAGAACGAATTCTGGG
>JAGQWL010000158.1 GCA_020437385.1 Bacteroidota bacterium | reverse complement strand
TCGGAGCAGGGACTATGGGCATCGGAATTGCTCAAGTTTTTGCGGTTGGTGGGCATTCCGTGCACGTGGTTGAGTCGAACGACGGTATTCTGAATAAGAACCGGGCAAGGTTGGGGAATTTTCTTGATCGATTGGTCGAGAAAGGCAATCTTTCGGCGGACGCCCGAGGGGCAATCGACGGCCGCCTGTCTTTCAGTAAGCAGATTGAATCCGTCGACTCAGATGCAACGCTGGCCGTTGAAGCAGTGGTGGAGGATCTGGATGTGAAGCGACGTGTTTTGTCGTTTCTGGATTCCCGGCTGTCCGCCGAAGCCGTTCTTGCGAGCAATACATCTTCGCTGTCCATTGTGTCGCTGGCGAGCGCATGTACTCACCCGGACCGGGTTGTCGGGATGCATTTCTTTAATCCGGCTCCCCTGATGCGCCTTGTCGAGATAATCCCCTCTGTGACGACCACGCCCGGCATCGTTCAGAGATCAAGGGACGTCATCAAGAAGTTGGGCAAGACACCGGTCATTGCGAAAGATGTCCCTGGTTTTATTGTCAATCGAGTCGCCAGACCGTTCTATGGCGAGTCCCTCCGTATCCTTGAAGAAGGAATCGCCGACGTGCCGACGATCGACACGGCGCTACGAGATATTGGCGGATTCCGAATGGGTCCGTTCGAACTGATGGACCTCATCGGGAATGACGTCAATTTTTCGGTCACGCAATCAGTTTATTCGTCGTTGTTTTTCGATCCGCGATATCGACCATCAATTGTTCAGCAGCGAATGGTCGAGGCAGGTTACCTCGGGCGAAAATCTGGAAGGGGATATTATGACTACAGTGGCAACAGTGAAGCGCGACCACTGGAAGATGTCGCACTGCAGGAACGGATCTTTAACAGGGTACTCTGCATGCTGATCAACGAGGCGGTCGATGCGGTTAGTCTGTCGATCGCCTCGCCGGAAGACATCGACCTGGCAATGACGCTCGGTACCAACTACCCGAAAGGGCTGCTTGCGTGGGGAAGCGAGGTCGGATTCGACGGGGTTCTCGACACTATTGACGCGCTCTACGACGAGTACCATGAAGACAGGTATCGCGCGAGTCCTCTTCTGCGGCGCCTCGCTGCGGGGAGCGTCGAGTTGGATGTATAGCCTGCAGAGACATCGGCAAATCGTTGATCGGATGTTATCGTCCGATGAGTTCAGCCGTTGGATGGGGTTGACGATACTGAGTCTGGGGGACGGATCGTGTTCGCTCCGGATGCACGTACGGGGCGAAATGGCGAACGGATTCGGTATCGCGCACGGAGCCATCATGTTTGCGCTTGCGGACTCCGCGATGGCGTTCGCGGCAAACAATGGCGAACAGGTTGTTGTTACCCTTTCAAATGCAATTTCGTATTCGGTTGCAGTTGACGTTGGTGACGAACTTGTTGCTTCGGTGGCTCGACAGTCAAGATCCGGAAGAACGGAAACCTACACTGCAACGGTCGTGAGAAACAACACGGACACGGTTGCAGTGCTGGTTGGGGTGACGTCGCGCACGAAAACCAATCACGATCATGGAAGCTCATGAACTCCAATGCCTATCTAGTTGATGGACTACGTACGCCGATCGGCCGGTTTGGGGGAAGCCTTGCTCAAATCCGCGTTGACGATCTCGCGGCACATGTGATTCGGTCACTCGTTGAAAGGCATTCGGGCATCGAGTCGGCAATCGACGACGTGATTCTTGGTTGTGCGAATCAGGCCGGAGAAGACAATCGCAATCTGGCGAGGATGGCGCTTCTTCTCGCGGGACTACCGCACACTGTGCCTGGCGAAACCGTGAATCGACTGTGTGCATCAGGCATGAGCGCAGTTATTTCCGCCGCGCGAGCGATCAAAGTGGGAGAGGGCAATTTGTTCGTCGCGGGCGGGGCGGAAAGTATGACGCGGGCGCCATACGTTTTATCAAAGTCCGAGAGTGCATTTGCGCGAAACGTGGAGTTGTTTGACACAAGCATTGGCTGGCGATTCCCCAATCCCAAGTTGGTCGAACTGTTCGGAATTGACGGCATGGGTCAGACCGCAGAGAACGTTGCTGCTGAGTTCGGTGTGAATCGTGTTGATCAGGATCGTTTTGCACTCAACTCGCAGTTGAAGGCCAGCCGGGCAAGAGGAGCTGGGCGTTTTGCACTCGAGGTTGTCCCGGTCGACGTTCCGAAAGGACGGCGGGATTGGCAGTCATTCTCTGAGGACGAATTCATCAGACCCGATACGACTGTCGAGGCACTCGCCGCGCTCAAGCCTGCCTTTCGACTGGACGGTCACGGCACTGTTACAGCAGGTAACAGTTCAGGAATCAACGACGGCGCATGCGCGCTTCTCGTGGCGTCAGAGCGCGCAGTGGACGCGTACGGACTTTCAAAGAGGGCCAGAGTGCTAGCATCCTCGGTTGTGGGCGTCGAGCCAAGAATAATGGGTATCGGGCCGGTCGAAGCCTCAAAGAAAGCACTCGCGCGGTCGGGTTTGAAGCTGAGTGATATCGATGTAATCGAGTTGAACGAGGCGTTCGCGTCCCAGAGCCTGGCGTGTTTGCGCCTACTGGGGTTGGATGACGACGATCCAAGAGTGAATCCGAACGGAGGGGCGATTGCACTCGGTCATCCTCTCGGAATGAGTGGCGCAAGGCTACTTCACACGGCGATGATCGAACTCGAACAGCAGGACGCCAGGTTTGCGCTTTGTACCATGTGTGTTGGAGTGGGGCAAGGGATGGCGGCAATAATTGAGAGGGTCGATTAATGGCGAACGTGTTTGAGTTTGACGGATTCAAGCCGGTTGTTCACGAGTCAGCATACATTCATCCGAATGCGACAGTTACGGGTAACGTAGTCATCGGCCGTGACGTTTATGTGGGACCGGGAGCGGCAATCCGAGGGGACTGGGGCGAGATCGTGATCGAGGACGGATGCAATGTTCAGGAGGGATGCGTCATCCATATGTTTCCGGGCGTCACCGTCGTTCTGGAGGAATCAGCGCACATTGGTCACGGTGCAGTTATTCACGGCGCACGAGTTGGGCGAAACTCACTTATCGGGATGAACGCGGTCGTGATGGACAACGCGGTTGTGGGAGCGGAGTGCATCGTCGGTGCACTGTGTTTTGTGCCGTCTCAGATGCAGATTCCCGATCGCAAAATTGTCGTCGGAAACCCTGCGAAGATCGTGAAAGACATGTCTGACGATCGCGTCGCCTGGAAGACCGAGGGCACAAGGCTCTATCAAGAGCTTCCAAAGCAGTTGCGAGAGTCTCTTCGGCCCTGTGAACCGCTACGCGAGGTTCCGACGGACAGGAAAGAGCAAACCATGTCGTATCAGGCGTGGTTTGTCAATCGTCAAGACGAAAACCAGAACGAGAAATGATTCGAGTTCAATCCTTTGCGGAAGGACGCTGGCATACCGGGGACAAGGATGTACAGGAAGTGCGACACGCTGTAACCGGCGACGTCGTGGCTGCTGTTTCAAGTAGCGGACTGGACTTCGCCGGAATGTTGAATTACGCGCGTGCAGTTGGCGGCCCCGCACTGCGCAAATTGACGTTTCACGAGCGTGCGCGAATGCTCAAAGCAATTGCGCTGTACCTCAACGGGAACCGTGATCGTCTGTATCAGCTGTCGGCTTTCAGTGGTGCTACGAAGAGGGATGCCTGGTTCGATATCGATGGCGGTATCGGGACGTTCTTTGTTTACTCCAGCAAGGGGCGGCGGGAACTTCCCGACGAAACGTTTCTGCTGGACGGTGTGATGGAGCCACTCTCAAAGTCAGGTTCTTTCGTCGGACATCACATCTGCACACCGTTGCATGGGGCAGCGATTCATATCAATGCGTTCAACTTTCCATGTTGGGGTATGATGGAGAAGCTGGCGCCGACGCTGCTGGCAGGGATGCCGGCGATCGTCAAACCGGCCTCCGTGACGTCGTACATAGCGGAGGAGGTTGTGAGGCTCATTATTGAATCAGAGATACTCCCAAGTGGTTCGCTCCAGCTCATTTCCGGTTCTGCCGGCGAATTACTCGATCATGTCGACGGTCAGGACGTGGTCACGTTCACAGGTTCCGCCGGCACGGGGCTGCGCCTCAAACAGAATCGCGCGATTGTAGAGAACAACGTCCGGTTCAACATGGAAGCTGATTCCCTCAACTTCACGATGCTTGGCGAAGACGTTGTTGCCGGATCCGCAGACTTCGAGATCTTCACGAAGGAGGTTGTCCGAGAGCTTACCATCAAGGCCGGTCAAAGGTGCACGGCGATTCGCCGGATCTTCGTTCCCCGCGAACGGGTCGGCTTGGTTGTAGACGCACTTCGTCGTGGGCTGAGTCGCGTGACGGTGGGGAATCCGCAGGATGAGTCCGTCAGAATGGGCCCACTGGTGAGTAGGGACCAGGTGGATGAGGTTTCCCACAATGTTGCGCTCCTGAGGAAGGTGAGCGAAATAGTTACGGGTGACCGAACGGAGCAGGTGGTGGATGCGGATCCACACCGAGGGTCGTTTTTCTCACCAACGGTACTGTACTGCGCCGAGCCGTTCAAGCAGACGGAGCCACACGATATCGAGGCCTTTGGTCCCGTGACGACGGTGATGCCGTACGATTCCGTCGATGATGCGATTGAGTTGGCGAAATTGGGTCGCGGCAGCCTCGTTGGATCTGTCGTTACTTCGGATTCCCGGATTGCACGGGAGATTGTCCTGGGGACTGCCGCATATCATGGCCGGCTCCTGATTCTAAATGAGTCTTGTGCCGCCGAGTCGACGGGACACGGTTCTCCAATGCCGCATCTCGTTCATGGCGGACCTGGACGTGCGGGGGGAGGGGAAGAGCTTGGTGGAATTCGCGGAGTTAAGCACTTCATGCAGACGACAGCGATTCAAGGCAGTCCGACGATGTTGACGCAAATTAGCAACGAATGGCAACCGGGCGCCGACCGACCCGAGTCGGCAGTGCACCCGTTCAGAAGGACATTTGATGACTTGAATGTCGGAGACACACTGACGACACACCGGAGAACCGTTACCGAGGCCGATATCGTCAACTTTGCGGGAGTTAGTGGAGATTTTTTCTACGCACACACGGATGAGATCGCAGCAAAGGAATCCTTATTCGGTGGCAGGGTTGCCCACGGGTATTTTGTTCTCTCCGCCGCGGCGGGGCTCTTCGTCGATCCCGGGGAGGGCCCAGTTCTTGCCAACTATGGGCTTGAGAACCTTCGTTTCATCAAGCCCGTTTTCCCCGGTGACACGATCCGGGCTCAGTTGACCTGTCGGCGTAAAACCGCGCGCGAGCAACGCGATGAGGAGCCGCCGCAGGGCGTTGTAGAATGGCACGTCGACGTGACAAATCAATCCGACGAGGTTGTGGCCACGTACACGATTCTCACTCTAGTCCGAAGGGCCGGGGAGTGAGTGGACCACGTTATATGCGGTTGCGCGTAACCGTACGCGGCCGGGTTCAGGGCGTCGGTTTCCGCTACTACGTACGGCGTGCAGCAGAAGCACTGGAGCTTGGAGGTTGGGTGCGAAATAACCCGGACGGGACGGTCGAAGTCGACTCGACTGGGCCAGTCGCAGATCTCAATGAGCTGCTTTCACGGGTATCGAAGGGTCCGCTGGGTGCACGCGTAGACAACGTCAGCGTCGAGTGGATTCCAAGCGTGAGTAGTGAGTTACCAACAGGGTTCATCATTCGGTAAACCTGTTAGCGACCTACTCCACTCTGTCCAGTCGACAGACGACCTGTGGAAAGGATCCCGCGCGCCAGTTGTTCCGAAGCGCTACGATTCAGCCTGGACTGCCGGAAGATCAGATTCCGAGAAATACAGCTGATGAACATAGTCGGTAACCATTCGTCGGGCTGAAAATTGGTAAGGCAGATACGACATCGCCTCGCGCATCATGGTCAGCCAATCGATCGGTATTCCGTGCTCATCCCTTCGATAGAAAGTAGGCACGACGTCGTTCTCCAGGACAGAATACAGGAACTGCGCATCTTCAGGGTCCTGCACTTCAGGGTCTTTGTAGTCGGCTGATGCATCGTGACCGATTGCCCAACCGTTACGACCGTTGTAGCCTTCCGGCCACCATCCGTCAAGGATTGACAGATTCATTCCTCCGTGAACGGCCACCTTCTGACCGCTTGTTCCACTCGCCTCGTACGGTCGCCGCGGGTTATTCAGCCAGACATCGGCTCCGGACACTAGTGCGCGGCCGACCGACATGTCGTAGTTCTCGATGAAAACCACTTTGCCTTTGAATTCCGGCATGCGCGTGATTTCGTAGATCCTCTGTATGAACCACTTCCCGTCGTCATCCGCCGGATGGGCCTTACCTGCATATATTAGCTGTACCGGGAAATCAGGATTGGTCAGGATCCGGGCGGCGCGCTCCATATCGTGAAAGAACAGGGGAGCGCGTTTGTAAGTTGCGAAGCGCCTGGCGAATCCGATCGTCAAGACGTTCGGGTCCAGATCTGGATGCTGCGGAAGGGACTGATCTGCAGTCGCTGTCAGCGCATAATCGATGAGCGCTTTTCGAAGCTCCTGCCGGTAATTCCACAGGTCGTGATTGGGTATGTCCCAGACTTTCTGCCAGGCCTCAGGATCGGCCTTCCAGTTTCCGAGGTGCTTGTCCAGAAAGAAGCGTGAGCGAGGAGATGTCCACGTTTCAAGATGAACGCCGTTAGTCACATGGCCGATCGGAACTTCTTCGACCGGCACGCCGGGATACTTGTGCATCCATTGGGCGCGAGCAACTTCACCGTTTAGTCGAGAGACGCCGTTGCAACGAGAGGCAAGGTTCAGTCCGAGAACGGTCATGGTAAAGGACTCCTGGTCATCCTGCGGGTTGAGCCGTCCGAGTGCGAGGAGTGTTCCAAGATCGAGCCCCGACGCATGACTGAAACCAGCCATTTCCTGTCGAAACAAATCGGGGTCAAACCGGTCGTGTCCAGCCATCACGGGGGTGTGAGTCGTGAACACCGTTCGTTCCCTGATCCAATCGATCGCATCTCCGTGCGAGGTTC
>JAGQWL010000015.1 GCA_020437385.1 Bacteroidota bacterium | reverse complement strand
GAGCGGACCTCAGTGACATTTGGCAGCCCGTTCATCACCGCTTCGATTGGAAAACTGACGAGCCGTTCCACGTCATACGGTGAATACCGACCTGCCTTCGTGATCACCAGAACCTGCACCGGAGTTACATCCGGCAGCGAGTTGATCGGTAGGCGAAGAAGGGAGGCAACGCCTCCGATTGCCACCAACGCAGTCAGCGAAAGCGCGACAAACCTGCGGCGAAGCGAAAAATCTATCAGCTTTTCGAGCATTGTTTCGGGATCACTTATTCTTCGCCGTACTGTGAATACCGTGCGAGCGCCTTCAGATCAAAGACGTTCGACACTGCGATCTCCTCCCCATCAGAGAGATTCGCATACACGGCCACTGACCCTTCAACGGGCTCGCCAACATCAAGCGATCGTCGTTCAAAGGTGTTCGCGGCCGTCTTCACAAAAACGATCGCATTGTCACCATCGAAAGCGACAGCGGAAAGGGGAATTCGCATCGCCCGAACAGTCCCTTGAGGGTGAACCCGCATCCGCACGCGCTCACCTGGACGCAGTCCGTCCGGGCGCGTTCGAACGTAAACAGATACCGACCGCGAGGCCGAGTCGACTGCCGGCGATACGCTCGTCACGGCGGCTTCCACAATTCGACCGTCCGGTGTTGCCGATGTGATGGAGACCTTGTCGCCGGTGGATATCCTACGCGCCTGCGCCGGCGAGGCCTGGCCGACGACCAGAACCTCTTCGTTGCCCACAATCGTCAATAGTTCGTCGTAGGCGGAAACGGACTGTCCCAGGTCGATCTCGCGGCGGTCGACGAACCCGGATCGCGTTGCAAAAACCGGAAGTCGCGGATCCATTGCCGAGGAAGTCGCCTCGTCCAGATTAGAAACCCCGATTGCCTTCAGACGTGCTTCGGCCGCAAGGCGCCGGGCATCAGCTCTTTTCAGTGACGCCGCTGCTTCTTCGAGTCGGGCCCTGGGGCTGATTCCATCCGACACGAGTGCCGTGTAACGCTGGACCTGCGAATCAGCGAAATCGCGTTCGGCCCGCGTCTCGACAAGATCGGCCACCAACGCCCCATATTCGGCGCTTTCTATCCGTGCGACAACCTGCCCCTTCCGGACGGCCTCCCCTTCATGCGCTAGAATCTGGGAGATGCGACCGCCGATCGGAGCACTGACAACTCCGAAGGATTCAGGCGACGGCTCAACGCGAGCGGGAAAGTCAATTGCGACGGCGTCGTCCGTTGATTCCACGGATACCGTTTCGATTGAGAGAACAGAGAGCTGCTCCGGAGTCAATTCCACGAGGACTGGACCTGCGGCCTCCTGCAACGACGGAGGAACGTCAACTGGCGCGTTCGGAAGGGCTGCGTCCTCCTGACCACAGCGCCCTGCGAATAGCGCGAGCGAGGCCATCAGCAACCCCGACGCCCGATTCAAGTACATTCTTAGCTACTGGATTGTGTTCGACGGTGGACTTGCGCCAGTTATCGACGAACAGATTGCCGTCGCCCGGCGACTACGGTGAAGTCCGACAAAGATTGGCAACCCGGACGGATCGAACATGAGAGAACGATGAGGAGCCTTCCCGCCCGTACTGTTGCCTACGACAAGCAGTCGAGTAGCTCACGGTGGACTGCGCCATTGGAGGCGAGAATCGACCGCGACTCGAACAGCTCGTCTCCTCCACCGAAGTTCGTGACAATTCCTCCGGCTTCACGGATGAGGACCGCTCCCGCCGCAACATCCCATGCTCGGAGCCCCTCTTCGTAGAATCCCTCGATTCGCCCGCACGCGGTATTTGCCAGATCGACGGAGGCCGCGCCGGGACGACGCAGACCACGACAGGAGCGCATGACACGAGACTGAATCTGCAGCAGTCGGTCCAATTGCTCAAACGAACGTTCCGGGAAGCCGGTGCAAATCAGCGCGTCCGACAGTTGCTGCGTGCTGCTGACATGAATAGGTTGGCCGTCGAGATAGGCCCCATCACCCAACGCTGCGGTAAACAACTCGTCCATCGGAACGTTCAGCACGACACCAACAACGAATTGCTCATCACGCATCACGCCAATGCTGACAGCATATGGGGGAAAGCGATGAACGAAGTTGGTGGTGCCGTCAACGGGATCAATGATCCAGCGGTAGCCACTGCCGGACTGTATGACCGGGCCAGTATGCGTCTCTTCGCCGATCAATTCATGCTTCGGGAACGAACGCTTGATTGTCAGCTCGATGAGTTGTTGCGATCGACGGTCTGTTTCGGTGACGACGTCGTTATGGCCTTTAAACGACTCCTCCGACCGGCGCGACGCAGACGCAGCCTCGCGTATAACGGCACCAGCAGCCTGCGCCGCTTCCACCGCAACCTGAAGGATCCGCCGAAGTTCGGGAGCGCACTGAACAATCGTAGTCGACATGCGGGAAAGATAGCACGCAAGAGCCTCCCTCGCCCGCGACCGTGCTACTTTTCTGTTCCTCGATCGATGGCTGCCCGTCGAAGCTGGCGAGCGTAACCGATCAGATCTTCAATCCCGTCAACACTACCTCCGTACTCGAACGTGACTCGAACGGGATCGCCGCCGCCAAAGTCGATTTCAACCCATTCGGATCCACCATCCGCACAATCCGGACACCCATACACGGAGTCCAGGCGACGGAACGTAGTTTCGTCGACGAACAATGTCAGGCTGTCCCATTTCTGCGGCGGTGTCGCAAAAGTGTCTGTGATCGTCGGGTAATCCGTACTTGGGACGAGATAGGTCGAGGTCACGAGCCGCTCCTCAAATCGGTCGATCTCCAGCACGCGTTTACAATAGCCGATGCAGAAACCGAAAGACTCGCCGCTACGGACGACAAGCCTGTCGCGATTGCTTGTACCGTCGGAACCGAGTAGCTGGCAGCCACCAAACAAGAGTGCGAGCGAAGCCGCCACCGGCCACGAAACGGAAAGGAGCGTGGGCAACCGCTTTCCACACGCTGGAGACTCATGCATCACGTTCATCGAATAACGGACCACTATACGGCAGTTCCAGAGGACGTTTCCGTATCGTTAGACAGCGGAGCCGCGAAAATATTCCGTCGGATTCCGAAATTTGCAGTGAAAACCCTCGCGGCAATCCTCCAATCCCTATGCCTGACTCCCGATTCACCATTGCGGCCACCGTTCTGTTCGTAAGTCTGATCGGGCTCGCCTGCCAGAATCAGGCGCCTGCCCCAAGGCCGAACATCATCTTTATTCTTGCGGATGACCTTGGTTATGGCGAAGTCGGCGCGTACGGACAACAACTGATCCGCACCCCCAATATTGATCAACTCGCGGAGACGGGAATTCGATTTACACAACACTACTCCGGCAGTCCCGTGTGTGCGCCATCGCGGGGCACACTGCTGACCGGCAAGCATACCGGTCATGCCTACATCCGCGACAACAAGGAAATGGGCGGATGGGGTCCTGACGAGCCTGAAGGGCAGCTTCCTCTTCCGGAGACCGAGTTCACCGTGACGGATCTCCTGAAGAACGCCGGCTACAATACGGCAGTCGTTGGCAAGTGGGGCCTTGGCGGCCCCGATAGCGAAGGGCTTCCGAGCAACCACGGTGTCGACCTCTTTTATGGATACCTGTGCCAGCGCGTCGCGCACAACTACTATCCAACCCATCTCTGGCGGAACAACACGCGCGACACACTGGAAGGGAACGCGTGGTTCAGTGCACACCAGCGGATTGACCAACCGCTGGAGTCGATGGCTGACTATGAGTCTCGATTTCAGGGTGCCGTCTACGCACCCGACCGCATGATCGACGAATCGATCAACTTCATTCGGGACAATGCGGACCATCCATTCTTCTTGCTTTACGCGTCACCGATTCCACACGTTGCGCTCCAGGTGCCGCAAACGTCGCTACAGCAATACGAGGGGCAGTTCCCCGAAACTCCCTACCTCGGAGAGAAGTCCTACCTCCCGCATCCGGAACCACGTGCCGCGTACGCCGCGATGATTTCGCGACTGGATGACGAGGTCGGACGCATCATGCAGACACTCGACGATGTCGGAATATCAGAGAATACGCTCGTCATTTTCTCCAGCGACAATGGCCCGACGTATGCAGGTGGAGCGGACGCAGAATTCTTCGACAGCGCCGGAGGCCTGCGCGGCCTGAAGGGTTCCGTCTTCGAAGGCGGCATCCGCGTCCCGATGATCGCCCGCTGGCCGGGTCATATTTCGCCGGGCACCTTGAGTGGGCACCCATCTGCTTTCTGGGACTTCATGCCGACGGTAGCCGACATCACCGGGGAGCAGGTGCCGGAGGGAATCGACGGCGTTTCGTATCTGCCATCACTCGTAGGAAATTCCGGTCAGGCGGAGCATGACTACCTTTACTGGGAGTATCACGCGTTTGGCGGGATGCAGGCCGTGCGGATGGGCAACTGGAAAGCCGTGCGACTTCAGATTCGGGAACAGCAGGACTCCCCGATCGAGTTGTACGACCTCGTGCTCGATAAGTCCGAGTCGATGAACGTCGCCGCGGACCACCCCGAGGTCGTCCGACAGGCACGGGAATACATGAATCGACGGTCTCCCTCTCCGATCGACGAATGGAATTTCAGACCAAGGAACCCCATCGCCGGCGATAACACGCTGCCTCCGTCATCGGCCGCGCGCAGCAAGTGATTTCAGGGCATCAAGCGCCTCTGCCGAGTGTGACTGGCCGAGCATGAAGACAGCCTGCCGACGAACGCCGCTACTCGATCCGTTACGCGCCAGATCAACAAGCACGCCGACGCTCTCGTCCGGATCT
The DNA here is from genome assembly GCA_020437385.1 of Bacteroidota bacterium. Lineage (GTDB taxonomy): Bacteria > Bacteroidota > Rhodothermia > Rhodothermales > JABDKH01 > JAGQWL01. Next base: position 32,786 of record JAGQWL010000015.1, on the reverse strand, counting down.
CCGACCAGGGCATACAGGGCTTGCTTGCGCACGCGGTCCATCTCGTCGTCGCTTCCTTCGTCGCCGAACAGTTTTTTCGAGAGGAGTCGACCGGCCCAGAAACTCGCCGCGCCGGCGACTTGATCGGACTTGGCCGAACGAGCGACATCCAGCAGAAGGTCGATCGTGTCGTCCCGATCAAACCGGCTCAGCACAAACACTGCATGCGCTCGCACGTCCTCGGATTGGTCTGAGCGGACGGTCTTCAGCACGACTGAGAGCGCGTCTGCTGTTCCCCGCTTGCCGATCCAGAACACGGCCTGCTTGCGCACGTCGTCGGATCGGTCTTCGGAAAGCGCGTCGGCAAGCACGGCCTTCGCCCGCTCCGACTCATCCAGAAGGCCGACGAACGTAACTGCGTCTTCTCGCACGGCTGCGACTTCGGACGATTGTCGGATCCGACCGGCGAACTCGGCTGCCTCGTCCTGCGACGTGGTGCCACCCCAGAACAGCGGATCACCGTCCAACTCAACCGGTCGATCCATGTCAGAAATCTTGACCTTCTGCAAATCCCCGTGCGAGCCGACCGAAAGCAACAAGGCGACAGGGCGATGGACTTTCTGCTGGGACCGATTCCCTTCCAGGCGATCAATCTCGTTGCGAGCTGCCGTACGCACGTCCTCCTCGACTGGCACCGCAGTCCGTCCGAATACAACATCCGAAAGAGACGGCTCGTCATCCTCACGGCCGAAATAGGAATTGTCCCAACTCATTCGATCGACGGAGAAGCCGAACCATACCGATCTGCGACTCTGGAGAGCAGATTCGCGCGCCTCGGTGAACCCGCCCTGCAGTCCGCCGTTGCCGGAGTAGTGCGCAACGGTCTGGCCGGAAGCGGTCGGCTCCGCCACACAAAGGAGGAACAGGACGAAACCGAAGGGGCGAAAAAGGGACGATGTCATCTAGTCTGTCGTAGTCGGCCTAGTTTGAAAGAATTGCTTTGAGGGCATCGCGCGCCTCATCTGTTCCAATGTTGCCAAGAGCATACACGGCCGCCTTGCGGACCTCTGAGTCATAGTCAGACCCAACAGCCCACTTAAGCGCCTCGACAGCGTCATGCGATTCCACATTCCCGATCGCATACACGGCTGCCTTGCGGACAGCCGCGTGCTGTGTTTCCCGAAGCACCTCCAGGAGCATCGGAACGCTTGATTCTTCCACTTGACTCAGTGAGTAGGTAGCGGCTTTGGCAAGTTCTACCTCTGTATCACGCGTGGCGACGGCACGTACCGTCGCGAGTGCCTCGGGCGCAGCGCAGTTCGCGAGCGCATAGAGCGATGCTTTCCGTATCGGGATCCCGACAGCTGCATCCGACACGATCTCGGTCAACGCGTCAATCGAGGTTTCGTCTTCTCTGTTGCCGAGGGAATAGACCGCACTCTTGCGAATAGCGGTTGGCCGTGAACTTCGCGCGATGTCTGCCAGAAAAGTCGTGACAGACGTACCGGATTGATTTCCCAGCGAATAGACGGCAGCCTTTGCAACATCCTCCTCGTCTGAAGACGAGGCGAGATTTTTAAGAAAGGGTACAACACGATCGTCATCGTCGTGAAATCCGATGGCATAGGTGACGGACTTGCGCAGCTTCGGACTCGACGCTTCCTTGTAGATGGCCAACAACAGATCGTAGCTCTGCGCGTCTTCTCGCTCACCCAGCCAGTGAAGGTCGAGACCGTCCGGGTCGAACAGGCTCGACATCGTCATGTAGCGGACGCGGCTGATCTGGTTATCGCTTCCGGACACACGCACCAGGACGGCCACGGGCTTCTCGACGATTTCGTCCTCGTCGCGCAGATTGTCCAGTTCACGCTTTGCGGCCTCTTTCGGCGACGACGGCCCCACACGTCCGGCGATCCAGTCGCCGAGTTCAACGTGATGGTCGCTACCGCCGATCGCGAAGGTCCCCACCATACTACCGCGCTCCATCCGCCTTACAAACGAATAGCCAATCCAGCGATCGGACCGACCGGACTCTTTCCTGACGGCGGCGAAATCCGCCCCCAGCGAATTCGACACTTGCTCTCTGACGACAGTCTGGGCGGCCGCGTGATCGGCAATGCAGATCGACGCGACTATCACGACTGCCCCCAGTGATCGACGGATGTTCTCACTCGTTCCCATTCTACTGTTGGTTAGATGGAGTAGATCGTTTCAGACGTGGAGCGACGCCGATTATCACCCTTCACTACCGACCAATCGGGAAAGCACGGACCGGGCCCTCGGACTTCCGATGTTGCCGAGAGCGTAGACAGCGGCCTTCCGCAATTCCGTCGGTGAATCCGATTGGATGATTCTACCCAGTGCATCAACCGCGTCGTCTCCGCCCACGTTCGCTATCTGATACACGGCCGCCTTCCGGATCTCAGTCCGCACTGGCGAATCCACAATTTCGGCCAGCAAGCCGGACTGGCCGGTGTGGAGGGTGTTCGCAAGTGCGTAGACTGCGGCTTTCGCCAATTCAACCTCGTCTGCATTCTGGACGACGCCGACGAGGATTCGCTGCGCTTCGTCTCCACCAACATCTCCGATGGCGTACACTGCCGCTTTGCGGACCTCAAGCGGATACCGATTCCCGGCGAACGTAGCAAGATCCCCCACGGACTCCGCATCCGTCGAGTTAGCCAATGCATAGAGGGCGGCCTTGGCAACATCGGAATCTGTCTCGTTCGGAAGTGACTGAACATCCGAGAACGCGGCCACCGGATTGCCATCCGCGAAGAAGCCCGCTACTCTGACGTACAGTCCGTTCCAGAAGGTGAAGGAAGCGATGGGACTCGCGGCGATCGTCAGGAAGGCAACGATGATGATCGCACCGGTCAGCGCCTTTGGGTGTTTCATGATTCGCCTCGAAAAGGGTGATGATGGTACTAGTTTTCGTCGTTCTGCAAGATGCTCAGCAGCGCATCCTTTGCGCTTCGTGTTCCGATATTCCCCAGGGCCTGCACCGCGGCGGTGCGGTTTCGGGTATTGCGATCGGTTCGTGCTACTCGAGCGAGAACGGGAACAGCCGAATCGCTTTCCGAGCTTCCGAGTGCGTGGATGATATCGCGTCGAATGTCGTCATCTGCTTCTGATTCCAACATCTCCGAGAGGAGCGGCACCGTGTCCGCTCCTGCGTCTGCGATCTGGTAGAGCGCCGCGCGTCTCACGTCGCCGTCTTTGGCGGACTTAAAGATCTCCATGAACACGCCTCGATCGGAGTCAGACAGAATGTTCGAGAGCGCATACACGGCAGTCTTTGAGAGATCCGACTGCCCGGAGGCGTTGGCCTGCTTCAGCAGGAACTCGCGTGCCTGCGGATATTCGCCGTTACCGATTGCATACAAGACGGCACGGCGGACTTCATTCCGAGTCGTTTTTCCGTAGATGGAAACAAGGGCAGAGTAGGCATCGCGCCCGTCGTTGTTCGCGATCGCGTACACGGCTGCCTTTTGCAGTTCAGGATCGGTCGAAGCTTCGGCGGTGGCTCTCAGGGCCGCGAGTGACGCGGCGTCTTCACGGTTTCCAATTGAGTAGAGTGCCGCTTTTTTCACCTCGCTTGACCGGGCGCTCGAAAGAATGGTCTCCAGACCCTTTGCGGCAGATTCGGTTTCGACGTTTCCGAGGGCATAGGCGGCAGCCTTACCCAGTTCAGAATCCGTTGACTCGCTGGCGATCTTGACGAGCACCGGCACGACGTTGACGTCGTCTCGATTTCCAAGGGCATACACCGCGGCCTTTCGTGCCTCTCTTTCGCGAGCCTCAGCGGCGATCTTCTGCAGGGCGTCCGACGCGGCACGCGTGTCGACATTGCCAAGTGCATAAGCGGCGCCCTTGGCCAGGTCAGGGTCGGTCTCCGTCATCGCGACGGATGACAACACGTCTACAGAACCTTCGTTCTCCTGGTTGGCGATGGCGTGCATCGCCGCCTTCCTGACTTCGGTCGGTGCATCCGACTTCAGAATGTCGACAAGCAATTTCGACGAAGCAGCCGTCTCAACGTTGCCGAGGGCGTAGACCGCTTTCTTCCGAACGTCTGTCGACGGATCCGAGGCGACGATTTCCGCGAGTTTTGCGGATACGTCAGCGGACTCGAAATCAGCAAGAACGTAGACGATCTTCCCACGGATCTTCTCGTCGCTGGTCCGGTCATAGAGCGTCATCACCGTCGAAAGCGCGTCGTCGTCGCCGATGTTCTGAAGGGCATAAAGTGCCGCTAACGCGACTTCCTCATCGTTGCTGCTCTTCAATGCCTTGATTTTCTGGCCGTACTCCGGAAGCCCTCTAGAGGCCAGTTCGCGACCGATCTTCACCATGTTTGCCTGGGCCTCATCGACGTAGTTGCTTCGCGAATAGTCCTTGACGAACGACTCGTAACATCGGAAGGCTCCTTCAGAGTCGGGACGAAGCCTTTCGCCGGCGTAGCACGCGTAGAATGACGCATCGTCTGCACGGTCGTGTCGTGGATACTTCTTGGCAAACGCCTGCATCGCGCCCTCGGCCTCACTCCATTTACCGTCAAGAACGAGGTTGTTAGCGGCGATATAGTCCTTCTCGGCCGTTTGCGCCGTCGCGATTGGCGTCGTCGCGGCGGATGCAATCACAACGATGATTGCCGCAGTTAAAATTCGTCCAGTCGTCTGCATTTTTTCCTTCGTTCAGAGTGAAAGTGAATTCCTGTTTGCGGATTCGGCACTTGCCGATTCGCGCTCCGGCTCGTCGCGGCGCATCTCCTCGACGTTGATGCGGAACAGCACGCCGGATCGGTCGAGACCACTTTGAAGTATTTCGATTTCCGGGATGTCGTGGTTCTCTTCGATATTGGCGATCTGCATGAGAATCAGCTCGAGATCTCTGATGAGTTCTTCCAGCCGATGTTGATCTGCGGCCCCGAGGTCGCTCTTCAGCGTGCCTGCCTCCGACACCAGTCGTGCTGCGATTTCCTGCCGACGCGGCAGGTTGAGCAGGGCCGGATCCTCGTCTCCGGGATCAAAATTTGCCAACCCGATCAGGAGCGTCTTGGAACGGGCGATGTAGTCGTATGCCTGTGCGCGGGTCGCCGCTGCGGAGAGGTCGACCTGGGCCATCGGCTCGATCGGCGCTTCGGTCGGCTCGGTGAGCGCCAATCGCCCAATCACAACGCCTATTCCCACAAGGATTACCGCAACGAACGCCTGCCGAACGGCCGCTGGGATCGTGTAGCGGGGAGTAAAGGCCGCACGTAATCGCTCCAACAGTGATGCGCCGGTCGGCGCAACGGCGTTGCCTCGCTGCTCCATGCGATCCAGGAGCCGACCGTAGTAGCGGTCCCAGTACACTTCGCCGGGGTCGACGTGTGGTGACTCCCGAACTCCAGAGATGACGTTTCGGACCGACGCCGCAAATGCGGCGCACGACTCGCAGGATGCAAGGTGCGTCGTGACGAGCTCGCGATCTGCGGCGCTAAGCTCCGCCGAGGCGGACTCTACGATCAGTTCTTCGATCCGGTGGCAAGTTGGGTCCTTCATTCAGTTCACCGTTGTTCGGCTCGCAGTTGTCGAATACACAGCAAGTGCTTTCTGCATCTTCCGGGTCGCCCGATGTAAGAGGCTCTTGACGGTCCCGTCTGCTACTTCCATTGTGACAGCGACTTCACTCACAGTCAAGTCCTGCAGATGTCGCAGCACGAATGCGCTCCTTTCAGCAGGTGACAGGCGCTTCAGGGCTTCGTCGACGTTGCGACGAATTTCAGCGGCCTCAGCACTCGAATCCGGTAGGTGAGCAACTGAAGCGACATCCTGATCCTCGTCGTTCTCGAAGAAGCTCATGAAGCGAACCGCCTTCTTCCGACGCGAATTCAGAAAGAGGTTGATAGCAATTCGACGCAGCCACGTTCGCACGGACGCATCGCCCCGGAATGATTCCAGACCGGTATGCGCCCGGATGAAGACTTCTTGCGAGAGGTCCTCCGCATCATGATGATTTCCGTGCAGGTCGAGTGCGAGGTAGTAGACCCATCGTTGGTTTGCTTCGACAAACTCCCGAAAGGACTGCCCACCGGCTCCTTCACCGCCGGCCGTGTCGTCAGTCATCAACTGTCAGTTTCGCGTTCTGATATGATGGACAGCGAAAGGATGGTTTTCGTTTACAACGCGGCATGGGAAACTTCCGCGCTTAACGAATTTGACAGTATGATTGCGAATCGGGTCCCTGCGCGGCCCTAATTCGGGCAGATGGCGTTTCCGGTATTTGCTTCCAAAGCAATCCGTGAGATACTCACCGTGAATGCTTCAGAGGCCCGCAGACCGAACGGGCTGACCAGACGCGACATATCCGCTCCACGCTCTGCGAGGCAGTTGAGGGGCACGGACAGCTGATACCATTCTCCGGGTTGGCTGTCCTGGAACAGGGTCATAAGATCGACACGCCCTTCGCACGTGTCGCCGCATCCGGCCACGAGTTCAACGCTTCCGGCGGGAGCGGAATCGATGCGGTAGTCGAGCTGAATTACCATGTCGCCGTTGGATTCTCTCGTGTAGTCCGTGGCATCGCTTGTCACCCACGCACTCCCGGAACCGGTCCACGTGAGCTGACGGGAGTCCTCCTGGGCTTCCCGGTCGACGCGACCGACGGAAACCGCCCCCGACGTCTGCAACTCGTAGGCAGGCGCGAATTCGCCATCATCAAACCAGACTCCGTTCCCATCTGCCGACGCCAGAATCCCGGACTCCTCTGGCAATAACCCCAGATCGCTCTGGTCCGAATAGGTTAGTCCGAATCCGTAGGCAAAAAGCGGATCATAGTTGGCGTCGCCCGTATTCAGAGGCGTCTGAACAGCAGTGCGCGGCCAGGAATACGACAGTTTTCCTGAGAAGTCGCTACGAACACTACCATCGGCGCGCGCAAGAAGGACGTCGGCGACTCCACCGCCCTCCGAGCCGGGCAGCCAAACGGCAACGAACGAATCGCTCGCGTTCAGCTCAGGATTGACCCACAGCGGCCGGCCGGAAACGAAAACACTCACGGTTGGAATCCCATCAGCCTTGAGCTTTTGCAGAATCGCGAGACCGTCACTTTCAGGGACATCGTAGTCGAGATTTTCCCTGTCTCCCACAAACTCCGCATACGGGTTCTCTCCAAAAACAACGATGGCGACATCGGGTCGAATCGAATACGTGCCGTCTTCGCTCAGAACGGCCGTACCGCCGGCCGCGCTGACAGCTGTGCGAAGTCCTTCCCAGATCGTTTCTCCGTTGGGGAAATCGGAGCGCAGATTCCCTGTACCTTGCCAGGAAAGCGTCCATCCCCCCGTCTGTTTCTCCAGATTGTTCGCGCCGTCGCCGGCCACCAGGATGGTCGACGAAGGTGCCAGCGGCAGCAAGCCACCATTGTTCTTCAGCAGAACCATGGATTCGCGCACGGCCTGCCTGGCAACGGCGCGGTGGTCATCCGATCCGAGCATTGCGAAGTCGCCCGCACCCGGTTGGTCCGACGGACGACCTTTTTCGAACAGCCCGGCGCGAAACTTTACACGAAGTATTCGACGAACGGCGTCGTCAAGACGTGCCTCCGAGATCTCACCTGATTCGACCTGACGAACCGTGTTTTCGTACAGGTCCTTCCAGGAATCCGGAGCCATGAACATGTCGAGACCGGCATTAAAGGCCGGAGCACAACTCGTGACCGTGCACCCGTCAACCTGACCGTGTCCGTTCCAGTCGCCAACGACAAACCCGTTGAAGCCCATCCGATCCTTCAGAATCGTCTGCAACAGCGAGCGGTTTCCATGCATCTTCACGCCCTGCCAGGTATTGAAGGATGCCATGATCGTTTGCACTCCGGCCGGAACGGCCTCCAGGTATCCTGCGGCGTGGATGTCGCGCAAGTGCTCCTCGGACGAAACGTTGTCCCCCTGGTCCTTTCCGTTCAGCGTACCGCCGTCTCCGAGAAAGTGCTTCGCGCTTGCAATCAACTTGCCTTTGCCGAGGAAGTCGTCCGTGCCGACGGATCCCTGAATGCCTTCGACCATCTGGCCGGCGTAGGAAGCCGTTACCTCGGGATTCTCCGAGTACCCTTCGTAGGTTCGGCCCCATCGATCATCCCGCACGACCGCCAGAGTCGGCGCAAAGGTCCAGTTCTGGCCGGTAACAATTGTTTCGGTCGCGGTCACCTCACCGATTCGACGGATCAGCTCCGGGTTCCTCATGGCCCCAAGGCCGATGTTGTGCGGAAACACGGTGGCGCCGACGATATTGTTGTGGCCGTGTACCGCGTCCGTGCCCCACAGAACCGGAATCGCCAGTCTGCCCCCCGTTGTATCCATCGAGGCATCATAGAACGCGTCCGCCAACTTCAGCCATTCTGACGCCGGGGCTTTGACATCCCGGTTCGGTGCCGAATTTCCGCCGTTCAAAACGGAGCCGAGGCGGTAGGTACGTACGTCCTGCGGCGTCAGCGAATTGATATCGCCTTGAATTGTCTGGGCGACCTTTTCCTCGACCGACATCTGCGACATCAGTTCACTGATACGCTTTTCGATGTCGCGGTCGATGGGATCACCGCCGCGCGCGGCCGGCCAGAGCGAGGCATGCGCCCGGCCCGGCTCTCTCACGTTGTCGGCTCGATCACATCCAGCTGATCCGATGACCCAGAGTACCAGAAGGGCAGGCAGGATTCTCTTCATCATTCAAACAGACGTTATCCGGGACGGTCTGGCGCCTACGCTAAGCACCTCTCCGCGAGTCCCTCACATTGATCAACACAATTTACGAATCGGAAGGTAAGGCAAGCCCCGCCGAACAGGTAGTCAGCAAAACCAGGCAATGCGTGAGGGCAACACTCCGGCGCCAATCCCGCCATTACTCCGTCAGAAGCCCGTAATGCACTATTCCACAACGCCCTAGAGGATGTCGCCTTTAAGCATGTGGACATCTTGACCGATAGACCCATTGGATTATTCAATATTTCAGTATTCAACCAATCGCCGCTTCTGGCCGGCGGATCACGCGTGGACACGCAATTCAGTCCACGATTAGGGGGTTGAGCCGCCGCCAGGCAAAACACTGCCGTGCTGACAATTTGCACCGGACGCTGGACCGTTAACAACGGCTGGACAGGCTTCGATGACGACTACCAGGATTCCGACGCCACCCTTGTATTTGTTTTTGGTGCCTCGCGGTTGATCCGCGAACAAGCGCCATTTGCACTTCTAAAAGACAGGTTTGCGAATTCGCACCTGATCGGCTGTTCGACGGCCGGCGAGATCCTAAATGGCAGTGCCGACAATGACACGCTGGTAGCCGCTGCGATAACGTTTGAACACACAGCACTAAAAAGCGCACGGACCGACGTAACGGGAAAAGCCGGGTCCTATTACGCCGGACTCCAGTTGGCAGATGCACTGGCCTCTGACGACCTTCGCGCCGTTTTCGTTTTGTCTGATGGGCAACGCGTGAACGGCAGTGAGCTCGTGCGTGGATTATCCGAGGCCGTGAATGCAGACGTTGTAATTACCGGCGGGCTCGCCGGTGACGGCGACCGCTTTCAGGAGACGTGGGTTCTCGCTGATGGAGAGCCCGTTTCCGGAATTGCATCAGCCGTCGGGTTTTACGGCGACCGCCTATCCTACAGGCACGGCACTCGGGCGGGATGGGAGAAGTTTGGAATCGAGCGCACGGTCACGCGTTCCGACGGCAACGTGCTGATGGAACTCGACGGAATACCTGCACTCGACCTGTACAAATTGTACCTCGGCGACCGTGCGCTGGGACTACCTGCCTCCGCCCTGCTCTACCCGCTTGCACTACGATCAACGGCAACCGGCGAGCAGGTCATCCGGACCGTACTCAACGTCGACGAGGCGAGCCGGTCGATGATTTTCGCTGGAGACATCCCGCAGGGTTCGATGGCGCAGCTTATGCTGGCGAATTTTGACAGCCTTGTCGAGGGCGCCGGACAGGCGGCTGCGCGAGCCCGTCCAGATCGGCCGACATGCGGCCCGTCGCTGTCAATCGCGATCTCCTGCATCGGACGAAGGCTTGTTCTGGCTTCCCGCGCCGAGGACGAATTGGAAGCCACCCTCGACCCCGAATGCGAACACGTGACACAGATCGGTTTCTATTCGTACGGTGAACTCTCTCCGAACGGGGCAGGAACGTGTGTGCTGCACAATCAGACCATGACGATCACCAACATCTCTGAGTACTGACAGTGCCACATCGGATTCTACAGCGACAGCTGCGCAAGTACGGTTTGTCCCAACACGAGGTGCCCTCAGACGAGGCAAGCTGGCGCCGCTTCCTCGATGCTGTGGGAAGTGCATACGAGGACGCTGATCAGGGTCGCTATCTTCTGGAACGATCGCTGGAGATCTCATCTCGCGAAATGCGTGAGCTCCACAACTCCCTGAAAGACCGACTCGGAGTGGAAATCGAAAAGCTTCGGGGCATCGTCGGGTCCATCGGCGCAGGATTGTGCATTCTCGACAGGGACGGTGTTATCGTTGATTCCAATCGCGAAGCCTGCCGCCTTCTGGGCGTTGCCGAAGAAGAGCTGAAGGGCACCGAGATGTTCTCCCTCCTTCGATGCGCCACCGACGGCGGAAACGCCGCTGCACGCCATGCGATGCAGGCAGGATCAGGCTATTACAACATCAACTCCGAACTGCGGAGTGCCGGCGGCCAGTTTGTACCGATCACGTTTTCAATCAATCCGATCAACGAAGGTCACATGATCGGAATGTCCGTCCTCGTGTTCTTCGACACAACCGCCTATCAGGAGTCCGAGCGATCTGCGCGCGAAACGCTCTCCCTTCTCAACTCCACGCTTCAATCGACAGCCGACGGAATTCTCGTTGTGGACGCAGACGGAAAAATCCTTCAGTTCAATGATCGATTTGCGTCGATGTGGAGTATCCCTCAGGAGATTCTCGATGCGCGTGACGACGCGATGGCTATCGGGCACGTTCTGTCCCAGTTGGAGGATCCGCAGGCGTTTATTGACGAAGTCAATCGTCTGTATTCGAGCACGGAGGAAAGCTTCGACCGACTGCATTTCAAGGACGGCCGCGTACTTGAGCGTTTTTCAAGGCCGCTTGTCGGCGAGTCAGGTGTTGCCGGACGCGTCTGGAGCTTTCGCGACGTCTCGAAACAGGTGCACGCAGAATCGGCACTGGAAGAGCATGCGCGCGAACTGGAGGACCTTGTTCTGGAATTGAAGGAAGCACGTGACCGAGCCGAAGAATCGGCGCAGTTCAAATCTGTCGTGTTGAACAACATGAGTCACGAAATCCGAACGCCAATGGCGGCGATCATCGGATTCGCGCAGATCCTCGCGGAGGAGTTGAACGAGACACACGCCGAGTTTGTCGAGTACATCACCACGAACGGCAAGCGGCTCCTCGACACCATCAACTCCGTGCTCGACTTCTCGCGACTTGAGCTCAACGAGGCGACGATGAAACTTGCCGAATGCGATCTCGCGACCGTAACGGCGGCTCACGCAGCGTTATTGAAACCCATCGCAACCAAGAAAGGCATCGAGCTTGACGTCGAGGCGCGTGCAAATCCGCGTGTACTGGTGGACGACGCGGCTTTCGCTCGCATCGCCTACAACATCATTGGCAACGCGATCAAGTTTACCGACGAGGGTTCCGTTTCGGTTGTCATCGACGATTCGCCAAACGGTCCCTGCGTCGTAATCTCCGACACAGGTATCGGGATCAGCGAGGAATTCCTGCCGACACTCTTCAGCGAATTCAAGCAGGAGTCATCCGGGCTGTCACGGGAATATGAGGGCAGCGGCCTCGGCCTTGCCATAACCCGAAAGCTCGTTCTCGCCCTCGGCGGTCGCATTTCCGTCGAGAGCCAGAAGAATGTTGGAACCACGTTCACCATTCAGTTTCCGCCGGCCGGAGAATACGCCAACGCGTCCGACCTCCTTGCTCGCTCCGAAGCGGCCTAGCCCTGCCGCAATTCATTCCGAGCTTGCAGTACGTTTCTGCCGGGGTTATTCTTGTCCAACCCAGAACTCGAATGCCCCCTCAAATGCGAAACCGATCTTCCCTTTGCGTTGCGGCCACGCTCCTCGCCTGCTCCCTTGTTGCACCTGCTAGAGCCCAGTGGACCCCTCTCGACCGCGGTTCAGATAACCTTAAGGTGCTTGGCCACATCCAGCTTGGACCCCGGATGAGCGTCACGGATATGGAGTTGGAACAAGAAACTTCTCGTCCGTTTGCTTACGTCGGACGGGCGTCGATCCTTGAGGAAGGCCCTAAGGGAATGGACATCATTGACATCAGCGATCCCGCCAAGCCCAAGGTGCTGCTCGAGTGGCGCCTCGAAGACCAGGACCTGCATCTGAATCGTGGCGGGATGGACGTCAAGTATTTCAAATGGAAAGGAAAGTATTACGTCGTCCAGTCCTTCGAATTCTCGCAGGGCCCCGATGCCGATCTTGGCGCCATTGTTTTTGATGTAACCGGTCTTCCGGACCCCGGCAAAGTCAAAGAGGTGGCCCGCATTCGGATTCCCGACTACCCGGGCGGGTTCCACAACATCTTCATCTACAAACATTCCAATGGCCGCCCGTTGCTCCTGACGACGGTCAGGTCCGGCAAGGCCCACGTCTACGACCTTGGTCTCATCGCGGATGGCAAACTCGACGACGCGTTGGTCGGTGAAGTCCCGCTCCCGGAAATTCCCGGGGAATCAAATCGCAGGACCTCTTACCACGACCTGTACGCCGCCTGGCACCCGGATACACAAGAGGACCGATTCTACGGCGGTGGCACCGGCGGCTATTACATTTATGACATTTCGGATATCAAGAATCCGCAGCTGCGAATCACCCTGACCGGTGTTGCCGGTGTCGACTGGGGACATACCTTCACCCCGAGCCCGGACGGTCGGTACGCAGTCGCGGAAGTTGAGTATCAGTATGCACCGCTCCGAATATTCGACCTGAAGCCTGCGCTTGACGGCAAGCAGCAGAACATTCGGCAGCCGATCTCGGCCTGGACGGCCGACTGGAAGAACCTTGTGCACAACCACGAAGTCCGGTGGCCATATGTGTTCGTGTCGGGCTATCTCGATGGACTGCAGATTTTCTCACTGGAGGATCCCCTCAACCCGAAGACCGTCGGCTATTATGACACGTACATCGGGCCGCCTACTTACGAATGGATTGATGTTATCAACGGCGCGTTCGGAGTCGACGTCCGTAATGCAGATGGTTTGATTGCAGTGTCAGACATGACAACTGGATTCTGGACGTTCCGAATGGACGGTTTTTCTTCGTGGAACGGATCCGACTACGGTGTTCCCGACATATCGAGCGTGCAGAAGTGGGACAAGTGACAACACCCGCCAATCGGTGATACGATGGCGAAGCAATCTGCTCTGAGGTCACTGGCAAGCGCAGTCGGTTGGTCACTGCTACAGGTTGCGGTTTATCTTGGCGTTTTTGAGACGCTGCGTAACAGCGCTCTCTTCGACCCGTACCGGGTCAACGATCCGGCTCGCGGCTTCTTCTGGCAGAATTTCTTCTTCCTCTTCGCTGCGCTGACGACTTTCGCAAACCTGTGGATTGCGCGACGCCGGCTGCCGGCCAGCAATCTACTGGGACGCTTCGGCGTCTGGTTGTCGGTCTTCCTGATCTTGCTTTTCTACTGTCGGGCCCACCTAGAGGCCCGGACTGCGGCCGTTGCGATCGCGTGCGCGGGACTGCTGACTTCGATTGCGATCCGCGAACTGTTGGAACGTCGAACGACGCGGAGCTCAAGAAATCCGTCGGACTGAGGGCAACGATGCGGAACACCACTCCCCAGCTGTATACAGCGCTCCTGCTCTGCGTGTTTGTGCATGCGTCTCAAACACTTGCCCAGGTGCCAATCCGACTGGAACGAGGTCTCGTTATTTCGGAATCCGTACGAATCGCTCCTGACACGTACTACATCGAATCAGACAGTATGGGCGCGATAGTAGTTCGCGGTTCAGACATAACGGTCGACTTCGGTGGAGCTACCCTTATTGGCACTGCGACTCCCGGACAACCCGACACCTTTTCCGGTACCGGCATCCGGATATCTGGTTCAAACGTGACAATCGTTAATGCCGTGGTGCGTGGCTACCGAATCGGAATCTGGGCCACGCAGAGCGACGGACTTCATGTCTCAAAGAGCGACCTCAGTTACAACTATCGGCAGAAGTTGAAGAGTACGATCGAGCGTGAGCACATAGACGACTGGATGAGCTACCACCAGAACGAGCACGATGAATGGATGCGATACGGAGCCGCGGTCTACATTCGGGATTCGGACAACATCCAGATTGACAGCGTTACGGTCACGGGAGGCCAGAACGGACTGATGCTCACTGACGTCAATCACGCGATCGTTGTCGCCAACGACATAACATTCAACTCAGGCATCGGAATTGGTATGTACCGCAGTTCCGAGAATGTCATTCAACACAATCGGCTTGACTGGAACGTTCGGGGCCACAGCGAGGGCTTTTACTTTCGTGGGCAGGACTCTGCCGCGATTCTTCTTTATGAACAGTCAAGCAGAAACGTCATCGCATCCAACTCGGCGACCCATTCGGGAGATGGACTGTTTCTCTGGGCCGGACAATCGACTATGGATTCGGGTGCTGGAGGCTGCAACGACAACCTGATCTATGGGAACGATTTTTCATTTGCTCCCACCAATGGAATCGAAATCACCTTCAGCCGCAATACGGTAGTCGGCAATACAATTCGAGGTTGCTGGCACGGGATCTGGGGCGGCTATTCGTTCGACACCCGGGTCGTCGGTAATACGTTCGCAGACAATGGAGAGCATATTGCAATCGAGCACGGGCAGGAAATAACGATTACCGGCAACCGGTTCACCCATGGCGACATCGGGATTCGACTTTGGGAACGGTCGTCACAGCCGGCCGATTGGGGCTATGCCCAGGCCCGCGACGTCGATAGCCGCGACTTCCGCATCGCGGGAAACACATTTGAGAGTGTGCCACGCCCACTTGAAATAACGGACACGGACGAAGTCGTCGTCACCCAAAATCTGTTTGAAGGCGTCGTCGACAGCCTCGTGCTGCGCGGGAGTACCGGACGGTTTGATCTGAATTCATTTTCCGGGCTGGCGCCTTCGGATTCAATTCCGGTTGTCGGACTTCCTGCCGGATCGGGAAACACGACCGAGCGGCTTGATCCAGCGACGTCTGACTGGACCTCCTATGCGCCGCGCCGTTGGAATCGCCTTGATCGGCCCGTCATCCCGTCGACGCTACCCCAGGGTCGTCGCTACATGATGATCGATGAGTGGGGGCCGTACGACTTCCGATCCCCCGTTTTCTGGCCACGCTCCAGTCGAACCGCTCCAGTTCAGCATCTTGAGACCTATGGACCGCCGGGCACCTTTAGAATCCTCGACACATCGGGAATCGATTCCGTGTCGGAAAGCGGGGGTTCGATTGGCGATACGCTGACGATCTGGCTCGATCCGACAGCCGCCGTCGACGTTCGCATCGATGCCGAGTACCATGGAGCGGCGACGACTGATCGGTTCGGCACGCCCAAGCCGGCCGGTGATGCCGTCGGATTTTCGTACCGCTACTTCTTCGCGCCAATCCGCTGGACGGTTCGGTTTTACGAATGGGATGACGAAACTGACCCGCGAACGCAAATCAGTGCGTTCGAACAGCTTGTTTCCGGCGACCCCATCGCCGTTGACAGTACAAACTCCCTGGCCTATCAGTGGTATCGAAGCCCGATCGCCGGCGTTCGGGCGGACCGATTTGCAACCGTCTCGACGGGTACGGTCCGGCTTTCACCGGGCAACTACGATCTCGAGATCACGAGCGATGATGGTGTACGTGTCTGGATCGACCAGGATCTTGTCCACGACGATTGGACCTATCACGCGCCGCGAACGGCTGTGGTGCCATTCCGTGCCACGGGCAGTCACACAATCCGTATCGAGCATTTCGAGATTGATGGCTATGCGACCATTATTGCGAGCGTGCGGAAACGGTAAAGAAAGCGCTTCCGGGTGCCTGAAACACGGATGAAGGTTCGAAGTTACCATTTCACCACGTTGTAAAATTCGATGGCGCCAATACCGCGACGACCGGATTCGCGGCAATAATCCGCTTCTATAGAGGAATTCCGACCTTATTGCGCACATCCACACTGCAATGAGTCCGACTCAGGATGCTTCACAAAGCGCCTTAATCGCCGATAAGTAACCTGATAGGCCGTTCGCATAATCGGCCCCGCCGGCCGGAAGCCCGTCGGTGGCCCGCTCAACCGTGTCGTTCGTCATACCGAATGGAAAACAGCAAATTTTCTTGTTACCTCATCGGCAGTGAATCGCTGCTGATTCAGTGTGCGGGATCGATCATGTCTGCCGGACATGAGATCCTGGGAGTCGTATCGAATGCCCCGCGAATTCGAGATTGGGCCGAGTCTCAATCGCTCAAGGTTATCGACTCGGATGTCCCTTACGCGCTAGTCCTGGCGGCAACCCCTTTCGATTATCTTCTGAGTATCACCAATCTGAGTATCATCGCCGAGGAGGCGTTATCCCTTCCTCGGGTGGCGGCCATCAATTTTCACGACGGCCCCCTGCCGGATTATGCCGGCCTCAACGTAACGACCTGGGCCCTTGCAGACGGGGTCAGTCGACACGCGGTTTCGTGGCATCTCATGAAGGCGGCGGTTGACGAAGGGGATGTACTCGTTGAAGAGGAAATCTCGGTCGCGGATGGCGAGACGGCCTTTTCGCTCAACACGAAGTGCTACGAAGCCGGTATCTCGTCTTTCGGCCGACTGTTGGAAATGCTGGAGGAACGGCGTCTTGCCGGGCGCGAACAAACAGGCCCAGGCCAGTATTTTGGCAGGTACCATCGGCCCCCTCATGGCGGCGTGATAGACTTTGAACAGGACGCGGATTCGATCGCGCGACTGGTTCGCAGCCTGGATTTTGGTACATATGACAACCCTGTCGCGACGGCAAAGATGAAAGTGCCGGGGGGCTTCGTCTCAGTTGGAAAGGCTGAGGTCCTCGCGGGATCCGCCGGCAAGGCCGGTCACGTTGTGTCGGTAGACAAGAATTCAGTCGTCGTCGGAACGTCCTCCAACGACGTCCGACTCAGCAGCTTGCACAGCATTGGCGATGACGTTCCGCAGGCTGCCGATCTGTCGATGGCCCTGTTTCCAGGGGATCAGCTAAAAGCGTTCGCAGTGCCGGATGTCGAGCGACTCGCCCAAATTGATACGACTGCCGCTCGTCACGACCACGGGATGGTTCGTGCCTTACTTGACCCGCAACCAGCAATCGTTCCCTATGCAGAGGCCAGGGTGTCGGCCGGGCAGGTTGCCGTCGATACGGTTGAACTCCTCCCTGCGGACGTACCGACTGGTCGAAAAGTATCGCCGGCCGTTTCGTCTGCGGCCGTCGTGGCCGCCTTTCTTGCAAAGCTGTGTAATCAGGCTCGGGTGGACCTACGGATCGCCGCTTCACCACCGGAGGACGAAATGGCCGGTTTATACCGGGCATCGTCGCTGGCACGCTTTGATTTCGGGAGCGCTGAAACGAGCGTCGGAGAATTGATCGGCAGGGCCACGAAGCGTCTCTCGCACTACCAGACGTTTGCCGGCCATTCAGGCGATCTGCTTCTGCGGTATCCGCGACTCCGCGAGGCCGAGCCCTTCGAAACGGTAGAGCTTTCATTTGCCGAAGACGCGGCTCAGCCATCGCGCTCAGCCGTTCTCGCTGTGACAGTCTCGAAAGACGGGCGCATCTGGTTTGTCATGCGCGCTGATCTACTGGATACGGATGCGCGAGCACGACTCGTGTCCCAGTTCCGTCACTTCAGCACGTATGCGGCGCGGAATCCGGAGCAGAAGTTTGGCAGCATCGGGCTTCTTGATCGCGACACCTACAAGCAGATCGTGGAAACATGGAACAGGACCTCTGTTTCCTATGAACCCGCATCCATCCACCGTCAGTTCAGGACGGCTGCTGAGCGCGCGCCAGACGAACTTGCGATCGTCACACAACGTGAGCGTCTCACGTATTCCGAGCTCGACAGGCGATCCACGCTGCTGTCGCATCTGCTTCGAAAACGCGGCGTCAAGCGTGGTGACAGAGTCGGCATCTGCTCGGATCGGTCGTCGCATCTGATCGTCGGCGTGCTGGGCATTCTGAAGACGGGCGCCGCTTACGTGCCGCTGGACCCGGATTTTCCGCGTGAGCGCCTCCATTTTATTTCGGAGGATGCAGCGGTTGCCGATCTCCTGTGTCTGCGCCGCTACCGGGGTCTCTTCAGCGATCAGAGCCGGGAGCCGCTGGTCCTCGATGAAGTAGACTGGAATCTGCCGGCCACGTATGAAGAACCGGCGACCGACAAAGACGATCTCGCGTATGTCATTCACACCTCCGGATCGACCGGCGCGCCGAAGGGCGTGATGGTTCGGCATCGAAACGTCGCCAACTTTTTTGTGGCGATGGACGAAGTGCTTCGACCTGACGGTGGGACGTGGCTCGCCGTGACCAGCCTGTCGTTCGACATCAGTGTATTGGAGTTGCTCTGGACGCTTACACGCGGGTACAAGGTGGTTCTCGGTTCCCCGGTCAAGCCAACGCGAGAGGATTCGTCGCTCCCGCATCGGGAGCAGCCGATCGACTTCAGCCTCTTCTTCTTTGCCGCCTCCAGTTCGGAGCTGCATGGACAGCGAGATCAGTATCGCCTGCTGCTTGAGTCGACCCGCTTTGCAGATGAGCACGGGTTCGTGGCCATCTGGTCACCGGAACGGCATTTCCACTCTTTCGGAGGGCTCTATCCAAATTCAGCAGTCACAAACGCCGCTCTCGCAACGATTTCGTCTAACGTGAGACTTCGTGCGGGCAGCCTCGTCTCGCCGCTGCACCATCCAGTGCGCATGGCCGAAGAATGGGCCATGGTTGACAACCTTTCAGGGGGCCGGGTGGACATCTCGTTCGCCGCCGGATGGCAGCCCAACGACTTCCTTCTGCAGCCGGCGAACTGGGAGCGACGCAAGGAGATCATGTTCGAGCAGATCGAGGTCGTTCAGCGCTTGTGGAGGGGCGAGGCCGTTGAGTTTCCGAAGGCAGACGGTAAGAACGTCTCCGTCCGCACGCTGCCGCGACCTGTGCAGCAGGAACTGCCGGTATGGATAACGGCAGCCGGCAACCCTGAAACATTCCGACTTGGTGCCGAGAACGGCTACAATGTTCTCACGCATTTGCTTGGGCAGTCGGTCGAGGAACTTGCGGAGAAGATCGCGCTCTACCGCGATACGCAGAAGGCGAAGGGGCTTTCGGGCGGCAAGATCACCCTCATGCTTCACACGTTCATCGGCGATTCGGTGGACTCGGTTCGCGAGATTGTGCGCGACGCAATGAAGGCGTACCTGGGTACGGCAATGAACCTCGTCAAAGAGGCGGCATGGACGTTTCCGACATTCAAGGAAATGACGATGACGAACGAAGGCCGCTTCTCGATGGAGCACTTGTCGGACGGTGATCGCGATGCGATTCTGGACTACGCGTTTGAACGATACTTCGAGTCCAGCGGTCTGTTTGGATCGGTGGAAACGTGTGCGCCGTTCGTTGATCGATTGAAAGAGATTGGCGTTGATGAAATCGGGTGTCTTGTCGACTTCGGCGTCGATACGGAACTCGTACTGAGCAGCCTTCCCGAACTTGCGCGCCTCTTGAAGGAAAGCAATCCGGTAACTACGGCTCCAGTCACGGCGCCAGTGACGGGCGGGGACGGCTACGGCGGTTCATCCGCACCGTTTGTCGTGGGTCGAACGGCGGCGGAAGCCGAATCCGCCATCTCGATGTATGAGCTGGCGATCCGGGAGGGCGTTACACATCTTCAGTGCACACCTTCCATGGCTCGAATGCTTGTCGCAGATCCGGAAGGCCGCGAAGTGTTGGGCAGGCTGCAGCACTTCCTTGTTGGCGGAGAGGCGCTCGACACCGACCTCGCGCGGCAGATCAAGGAACTCGCGCCCGGAACCGTTACGAACATGTATGGTCCGACGGAAACGACGGTCTGGTCGACATCCTATGAGGTGACCGGCTCGGAACGCTCGATGCCCATCGGCCGTCCACTGGCCAATAACACCGTCTATGTCCTCGGTCTCGACGGATCGCCGGTTCCGACCGGCGTCACGGGTGAACTTTTCATCGGCGGCGACGGCGTTACAGCCGGCTACCTGAATCGGTCGGACTTGACCGACGAGCGCTTTGTACCAGATCCGTTCAGTCCGCGTGGTGGAAGAATGTATCGTACCGGCGACCTCTGCCGGTTCACCGAGGACGGACTGCTTCAGTTCCTCGGCCGCAATGACCATCAGGTCAAAGTGCGCGGCTACAGAATCGAGTTGGACGAAATCGAAAAGGCGCTGCGACAGTTGGATAGCGTTGCCGAGACGGCAGTGGTCGTCGAACGACGAACTACGGACCCGGTCATCGTAGCGTACGTGGTCGAAACGGCGGACGGCTCGTTCGAACAGAGTGCGGCACGGCAGCGGCTGGACCGACAGCTCCCTCCATACATGGTTCCGTCTCAATTCGTCGTCCTCGCATCATTCCCCCGTACGCCGAATGGCAAACTGGACCGGAATGCGTTGGCGAAACAGACGCCCAAGAGCAGAACCACGGAAGCGAAACCGGCAGCGACCGTTGCCCCCGAGAGCGACCTGGAGACGACGATTGCGGGCGTTTGGAAGGACGTACTCGAAGCAGACTCGGTTGGAGTCACTGACAACTTCTTCGACATCGGTGGACACTCCCTCCTTGCTGTGCAGGTCAACGCGAGGCTCAGCGAGGTACTTGGTCAAACGCTTTCGCTGATCGATCTTTTCAGGTATCCGACGATCCGTACCTTCGCGGCACATCTGGCCGGAAACGGCGAATCCGAGGAGAACTCAGCCGTCGCCCGCGGATCATCCAGGGCAGAGGCAAGACGGGCTGCCATGAACCGGAGAGGACGTTAGGCACGAAGCGTTGGACATGGATAAGGATATCGTCTACAACGGAAGTGAGATCGCCATCGTTGGCATGGCGTGCCGCTTTCCCGGTGCCTCGTCTGTAGACGATTACTGGGCGAATCTTCGTGACGGAATCGAATCGATCCGGTTCTTTTCGGAGCAGGAGCTTCGCGGCAACGGAGTCCCGGAGAAGCTGATTCGCGATCCGAATTACGTTCCGGCTAACGGTGTACTCGACGACATCGAGTATTTCGATGCAGGCTTTTTCGGGTTCTCTCCGCGCGAAGCGGCCATAATGGACCCCCAGCATCGCTTCTTCCTTGAATGCTGCTGGGAAGCACTCGAACACGCAGGATACGATCCGGCCCAGTTCGACGGCTCGATCGGCGTCTTCGCGGGCTCCGGGATGACGGCGTACATGATGTACAATCTCGTCACGAACCCGGAACTGATGCACTCGGTCGGCGAGTTCCTCGTTCGACACACGGGGAACGACAAGGACTTTCTGACGACGCGGGCTTCTTACCTGTTTAACCTCAAGGGTCCAAGCATCAACGTTCAGACCGCGTGCTCCACCTCACTCGTTGCAGTGCACCTGGCGTCTCAGCACCTGCTCAGCGGAGAGTGCGATATGGCGTTGGCCGGCGGCGTTACGATCCAGATCGATCAGCAGAAAGGCTACCTCTACCAGGACGGCGAGATTCTTTCGCCGGATGGGCACTGTCGAGCCTTCGATGCCGATGCCGAGGGTACCGTCTTCGGCAGCGGCGTGGGCCTCGTCGTCCTGAAGCGTCTTGACGATGCCATTCGCGACCGTGACACGATCCATTCAATTGTTCGTGGCTCGGCTGTGAACAACGATGGCTCGGTCAAGGTGAGCTATCTCGCCCCCAGCGTGGACGGGCAGGCACAAGCCATCGCCGAGGCAATTGAAATAGCGGAAGTTGATCCGGCGTCGGTCACATACGTCGAAGCGCACGGAACCGGAACACCCGTTGGAGATCCGATCGAACTGGCCGCGCTGACCCAGGCATACGGCAGCGCAAACGACAAGCGTGGGTATTGCGCCCTCGGCTCAGTCAAGACCAATATCGGCCACCTTGACACGGCTGCAGGCGTCGCGAGTTTGATCAAAGCGTCTCTCGCCATCTCACACGCCGAGATTCCCCCAACGCTCCATTACAACGAGCCGAACCCAAAGCTGGGAATCGAGAACTCCCCCTTCTTTGTCAACAACAGACTGGTCAAGTGGACACCTCCCGGCGGCATCCGGCGGGCAGGAGTCAGTTCGCTCGGTGTCGGCGGCACGAACGCGCACGTCATCCTCGAACAAGCACCGTCCGTCACGCGTGAGCCGAAAACGCAGAAGCGCGTCCTCGTGCCGCTGTCCGCCCGAAGTGAATCGGCTGTCCTCGCGGCCGCTGCAAGACTGCGCGACCACCTGGTTGCCAATCCGGAAGCCGATCTTGACGACGTCGCCTACACGATGGCTCGTGGCCGGCGAGCGTATGACTTCCGTACTGCGGTAAGCGGAAAGACGATCGATGAGGTGATCGACGCTCTGTCATCCATCGATCGCTCTCGTATTCGCAAGGCCGGCGACTCACCGACCCGCATCTTTATGTTTGCCGGCGGCGGTGCACAGCATCGGCAGATGGGCGCCGGACTCTACCGCGCACACGAGGTGTACCGCAACACGATTGACCGTTGCATTGCGCACATGAAGCAGGCGCACGGCGTCGACCTGAAACCGATCCTGGTTCCGGACGCGAACACGGATTCGGCTGAGCCCCTTCAGGCACCCCTCCTGTCGCTGCCCGCCCTCTTTTCCGTGGAATTCGCCGCGGCCCGTCTCCTGATGTCCCTGGGAATCCGTCCGGATGGAATGACAGGTCACAGCATGGGCGAGTATGTCGCTGCCTGTCTTTCAGGAGTCTTCTCGCTGGAAGATGCCCTTTCCCTCGTGTACACCCGTGGACGTCTGTTCGAAACGCTTGATGCGGGCGCGATGCTGAGCGTATTTGCAGATCGCGAGACCGTGCTCCGATACACCGGAGAAGAACTGAGTATCGCTGCCCAGAATGCACCGACGCTGAACGTCGTTGCAGGCCCGGTTGCATCGATCGAGCGCCTCGAGCAATCGTTGACCGATGCAGACATCGACTTCCAGCGAGTCCGAATTGATGTTGCCGCCCACTCGGCAATGGTCGAGTCGATCCTTGACGCCTTTCACGAGTTTGTTTCCAACATCCAGTTCTCGGAACCGGGTATTCCGTTCATCTCGAACGTTACCGGCACGTGGATCACGGCGGATGAAGCGATGTCACCCGAATACTGGACGCGACACATCCGCGAAACGGTACGCTTCAGCGACGGCATTGCCACGTTGCTGGAATCAGCGAATCCGATCCTCATCGAAGTCGGTCCAGGCCGAACACTTGCTACGCTTGCAGATATGCATCGCACGCAGGACTCGCCGGCGGCCGTCACAACGATGCGACACCCCAAGGATGTCGCCGATGACGACGCCGTCTTCTTCGAGGCTGTCGGTGCAATCTGGGGAGCCGGCGCGACACCGGAATGGGGCAACCTGCTTAACGACGAATACTCTCGCAGAATTCCGCTGCCAACGTACCCTTTCGAAAGAAGCCGCTACTGGATCGAACCCGGCAAGGGACAGTCTTCGCCCGCGCCGGACGATAACGATGCGGCAGCTCCTCACGAACCTGTGAAGAGTTCGAATGTCGATGACTGGATCCACGAGATTCAATGGCGGCCGATGACCCCCCCGGTCGAAAGGGTCTATGGCGCCCGGCGCTGGCTGGTGTTCGCGAACGCCGCACCCGATGGGCTGCTCGAGTCACTCCAGGAACCGGTTGACAGTCCGCTCAGCGGCGCTGGGACATCGGTCCACGTCGTGCGGCAGGCTGAGGAACCGGCATTCGGTGACATGGAATCTCGCATTCGCCCGGGAGAAAAGGAGGACTACTTCAAGCTCCTCAGTCATCTGGTATCGATCGGGCAGCAGCCGACCGACATCCTGAATCTCTGGCCTACCGACGATTCGCACTCGTTGGACGCCGCGATCGATCGCAACTTCTTTTCGCTTTTGTGGCTCGCTCAGGCGGCCGTCGAGGTTGACCTCGAGAGCATACGCGTCTATGCGCTGAGCGAATCATCGCTATCGACGTCGGCGAAGGATCCCGTCTCCAACCCGGCTGGGAATCTCGTGGCGGGTCCTTGCGGCGTTATTGGCAAGGAGGTCCCGGCGATGGAATTCAGTCACGTGGACGTTGGTGACCGCTCCAAAGAATCAATCGCGGCCCTGGTGACGCTCCTGAAACGGGGTCCCGCCGCGCAGACCGTTGCCGTTCGCTCGGGAAGGTATCTGACTGCGAATGTGGAGAAGCGTGCGACACCATTGGCGCACGATACGGCGTCATTTCGAAAAGGCGCGACGTATGTCATCACGGGTGGGGCAGGCGGCATCTCGACGGCATTGGCCGATTTGATTGGACAAAAGTACGGAGCCCGGATTGTCCTCGTTGGTCGTACGCCACTCCCCGACAAATCTGTATGGGCCGCTCGTCGTGACAAATCCGATCTTGGAGCCGACGTCGAGCAAAAGGTGGCGCGAATGGCCGCGCTGTCGCGCTCGATTGATGTTGATTATGTCGCAGCCGATGTGACCGACCGCGACGCCATTCGACGAGCGTTCAACGGCATCGTGGATACGTTTGGAGAGATTGACGGCGTGCTGCACGCCGCCGGTCTTCTTGACGACGGCCCCGCACTCGCGAAGACAGCCGGAGCTGCACGATCCGTTCTCGCGCCGAAGACGGCAGGTGCACTCGCTGTCATCGATGCCGCCAAAAGTTCTGGTGCGCGATTTGTCGAGCTTTTCTCGTCGACGAGTGCCGTGATTGCGGCAGCCGGCCAGGTCGATTATGTCAGCGCGAATTCTTTTATGGATTCGCTTGCTGCGTCCGTCGGCGATGGTGTAACAGCAGTTCGCGCAATCCGCTGGGGTATGTGGCGAAATCTCGGCATGACGTCCCGACCCGACGCTGACTCGACGCCGGATGAAGCGGAATCGTTGGACAGCCACGTCTTCAGCTCCGTGCTTCGTAAGGGCAGCGGTTCGATTTATCAAATTCGCCTCAGCACGGCCGACCACTGGTTTGTCAATGAGCACCGCCTCTGGACGGGACAGGCGCTTGCGCCCGGTACGCTCATCGTCGAACTGGTTCGCAGTGCGATCCAGTTGGAAACCGGACGCAATAACTGCCGAATCACGGACCTTGTGTTCGCTGAAACGTTGTCCGTTCCGGATGGCGTGACTGTAAACGTCGGCGTTGAGGTGACGGGCACCAGGAATGGAAACTACGATGTCGTCGTCACGTCCGAACAGGATGGGCTTCGTGTGGACCACGCGTTTGCTTCGGCAGGGCCACTTGAAGGGCCTCCAGACGAGGATTTCGCGGACCGTTACGAGCAGGATCTTCGTCGACCGGCCTCTGACGAAAAATCAAAACAGGAGCGTTGGCTTGACTTCGGACCCCGCTGGCACTGTCTGGAATCCTCGCGCTATGGTTCGGGCCGGGCAGAAGCGGTTGTTGAACTCCCGGATAGTTATCGCAAGGAGACTCTCGAATTCGGTCTGCATCCCGCGCTTCTGGACATAGCCACAGGTTTTGCGTTGCCGCTTGATAGCGGATACGAGTCCCACGAAGACCTCTACGTTCCAATTACGTACCGTGAGATCCGAACCTTCGGGACGCTGCCCCCCCGCTTCCTCTCTCATGCACGGCTCGCGACGGAAGAACACGCACACCCTGACTTCGTGACCATCGACTACCGACTCGTCTCCGAGGATGGAACCGTCGTGGCGGCGATCGACGGGTTCGCGATGAAGCGAGTAGACGCGGCGGAAGTTGCACGCGCACTTGGAGATGCAGAAGCCTCGCTCGGCCAGATGTCGTTGCTGGACCTCGGTGCGCGATTTGGAATCGAACCCGAAGAAGGCCTCATCGCCCTTGAGCGATGTTTGTCGCTCGATACACCCGCTCCGATTGTCTCGTCGATTCGCTGGTCGGACGTGCAATCCGCAGTCGAGCGGTCTACAAGGAATGAAAGGCCGGCCAGCGAGTCGAGCCCGACCGTGTCCGCAGAGAAGCGCATCGGGCCGCGGGACGCAATCGAGCGATCTCTCGTTGATCTCTGGGCTTCGCTATTGGGCGTGACCGAAATCGGAATCAAGGATGACTTCTTCGACCTCGGCGGTCACTCGCTAATAGCCGTTCGTCTGTTCACCAGGATCCGGAGGGATCATGGTGTCGACCTGTCGTTGGCAACCCTCTTTCAGGCCCCGACCATCGAGAAGTGTGCCGCACTCATCCGCTCGGAACTCGGCCTGCCGGAGCCGCAACAGCATTCGTCTGAAGGTCCGTCAGAAGCATCCAACGGCAGTCAATCGGTTGAAGGGAATGCATTGGCCCCGCGCCGCTCCGGATGGACACCGCTCGTGCCCATCCGAGAAAGCGGTACGAGAATGCCGTTCTATTGCGTCCACGGCGCAGGCGGAAACGTCCTCAACTTCACTTCACTCTCGCGTCTTCTTGGACCTGACCAGCCCTTTTTCGGATTGCAGGCGCGTGGCGTCGACGGCATCCAGGAGCCTGCCGCTACGATCGAAGAAATGGCAGAAGATTATGTGGACGCCGTCGTCAGCCACGATCCCGATGGGCCGTACCTGATCGGCGGATACAGCGGAGGCGGCGTGGTTGCCTTTGAGATGGCGAAGAGACTCCGCGCGAGAAACAAACAAGTTCGGGCCGTGGTGATGCTTGACACGTTTTGTCCGACGCTCCCCAAGGCGCCGCAGAGACCGGGCGAGAGCAAGGTATCGCGCCACCTGTCCCACTTTCGCCAGAGCCCAGTGCGGTACCTCGGCCGATATGCCCTCGGACGCTATCGCTTCGAACGAAACCGCCTTCGGAAGACGTATGCAAACTTCCTGACGAAGTTTGGTCGCCCCCTTCCGATCGAGCTTCGCGAGTTTAAAATGATCTCGGCCTACCACGCGGCCCAGGATCGCTATCAACCCTCGCAGTACGACGGAAAGGTCATCCTGATTACGGCGGAGACGCGTGAAGCCGAGTTCAGCCATGTTGGCCCTGATATGGGCTGGGCCCAGTGGATCCCCCACCTTGAGGTGATCACGTCACCCGGTGATCACGACACGCTGTTCCGTGAACCACATGTGATCAAGCTTGTCGAACATTTCAACGAAGCGGTGGATCGCCTGACCGGGATGGTCGGCAGCACCGGGGACGGTGCCGGCCGAGGTGCCGGGTTGAAGTCGGATCGGATGGCGTCTCGAGCCGAGGAAATGTCGGATGACGCCGGCGTGCGCTAGTCGGCCGTCGGCCGTCGCCTTCGAAACTGACTCCTCTCAAGAGGCCTCGGCCCGGGCGAAGTTCGCCGACCAGCGGTAGCGAATGGGACTTGCCCCCAATTCAGCGACGAGATCTGACTCGACCTCGGCAACAAACGCCTGCCAGGCCGCCTGCCCGAGCGATGACTCCCCGAGGATCGCACGCTTGACCACCGAAAGCGGCGCGCTGCATACGAGATTCGCTTTCCAATAGGTAGCGACATCTGGATAGCTGAACTCGAACGAGGCCTGACTGACTGATACATCCCGGAAACCGCCTTCGATCATTTCACGCCTGAGCTCATTCGGGTTCTCCAGCGGAAGCGTCGGAACGTTGGACTCGCCGCTGCCATCACGCACAAGCGGATTGCGGGCCGAAACCACCCTGGCGATCAGGTCCATCAGCGGAATCTGTGTTCGCTTTGTCCAACTGGTTACAACACCCGTTCCTCCTGGCCGTAACACGCGCCTCATTTCCCGAAACGCTGCCGCACGATCCGGACAGAACATCAGCCCGAACATCGAGAAGGCGTAGTCGAACGAGCAGTCCGCGAATGGAAGAGCCTGGGCGTCGCCGAGAACAACTTCGACATTGCCTACTGCCGCATCTTGAAGATTCCGCCGAAGCCTCTCAAGCATCAGCGGTGAGAAGTCGAGGGCCGACACAAACGACGCGCTGGACGCAACCTGGAGCGCGAGCGTACCCGGTCCAGTCGCAATGTCAAGGACCCGGTCACCGCCTACTAAGCCCGACAGGTTGATCGCATGGCTGGCGTAAGACGCGAAAGCGGGCCGCAGGAATTCATCGAAGCCGGACGCGACAGTGTCCCACGGTTCGGTCGTCGACAGATCGATCATTCGCGTGCCTGAATCCGGCCGTCCGCGCCGATGTCCACGGTTCGACCGCTTGCGCGGATACCCTCCAGACGCGCGTCGGCGTCGATCGCGGCGATACGTGGCCTCGCCTCGATCGCCTCGTACCCTGCGTCCACTCCAAACAGTGCGAGCAAGACCAGTTCGAAGAAGCCACCAACGCAGACGGTCGCCCAGTCTGTTATGAAAGGCCATTCTGTTGGAGCCTTGCGTGCTCCGCCTTCAATGGGCCTTGCATACGATTCAACAAAGTGCGCCTGCGAGAACGGACCTTGATTTGCGGACCGGGCCAGACCAGGCAGCCATTGCTCGAGCAACTCGAGTCGACCATGCACAACGAGTGAGCAGGCAGCAAGCGCTACCCAGCCGGGCCACGATCCGTTCCACTCGTGGTCCGGGCGAACTGAGAAGTCGATATCCTCATCAAGCGGAGACAAGGCGGCCATCCAGGACGGCGAAAGAAGCTCAGCCGTGAAGAACGCCATCATCTCTTCCACCTGTTTGCTCGGCAGGTCGCGGGCCATGAAGTTCGACACATGAACAAAGTCCCACGCGTGCCGAACCGGCACCTCTTCTCCATCAGGGCGGCGAACCGCAAAGTAGCCAGTGCCC
Source organism: Bacteroidota bacterium (assembly GCA_020437385.1). Classification (GTDB taxonomy): domain Bacteria; phylum Bacteroidota; class Rhodothermia; order Rhodothermales; family JABDKH01; genus JAGQWL01. Next base: position 3,841 of record JAGQWL010000015.1, on the reverse strand, counting down.
TCGCGATAGAGCTTGTTGACTGCGACTGCTAGTTTGTCGGCCTCAGTCTTCATGGACTCCGCCTCGGCGACGCGCGATTCCGACTCCAGCATTCGCGCAACTTCGCGAAGATTCCAGACATTGGCCGCATTCAGGGACGCGACCTCGTTCGTGTAACTGCCCACTGCTTCCAGCAAACTGTTGCGGTCCCCATAGTCAGCCAGCCCGCTACCTTTGTCCAGGTCTCGATAGTGCATTGCAAGGGAAACACAATGATCGAGAATCGACTGCCCGCCCACTTTGCTGCGTAGCCACCGCCGGTCGCCCGTCACCCGAACGTAGGCGGAGATCAAACGAAGCATGGCGAAGTCATTGCAGGAGTACCAGTTCCCGGCATTGTCGCCTGATACGTACTCGGTGCCGAAGTGGCTGTAAAGATCCCGCCTGAGCCACATCTCAATGTGATCCCGAAGGCACTCCGGATCCAGCATGGCAAGCAACCACGCACTCATCGACCAGTCATTTATGAAACTGGTCGTAACCCAGTATCGCGGCATGAGCGTAACGTACGTGCGACCATAGGCCGAATGAGAAGTTAGCCGCTTGTGGTAGACAACACCGAGGATGCTGTTAAGGTAAATTCGTGCGAGATCGCGATTCGAGGTTCGAAGCCGGGGCAGATGGCCAGAGTAGCGTTTGTTTCCCGGTTCAAAGACGGAGCGGATCTCCTCAACCCAGTCGGCCTCAGCGGCAGCGATGCACCGATCAGGCGCTTCTTTCCACTCAGCAAATTGCCGCTGAAGAGCGTCAACGTCTGAATCGATGCCCACAAAGTAGTGGAGCCGCCTCTTCTCTCCTGGACTCAACGCAAAGGAAAAATCCAGAAACGACCGGTCGATGCGGTCGGGCGGCGTACTTGTCCCCTGCAACGCGAACGCCTCGGAGAGGCTTGAGGCAAGAAGCAACCCATCACCGCTCTCAAGAGGCGTCACCCGGTTCTCGACAAGCGATTCGGCGGGGGGCGTCCCCTCCCACGGGGTTACAGAAATGCGACCTCCCTCCTTTGGCGAATACGGAGTTTTCCAGCCGGTGCTGCTCTTCGTAACACCGGTACCGACCTGCAGCCGAACGTTGACGTCGACACTTTCGTCAGCCGTATTCTCTATCTCGATCCTGACGGCGCAACTCTGCGACATCACGCCCATCACCGTGGTGCTCTTGATCTCGAGCGCACCAACATCAACCGATCGGGTGATCCGGTCCGGTCTCCATACGTAGGAAATCGGCAGTCCACACGTGCGAATGCAAACATTGTTGACGGTCAGGCCGCCCAGAACGGCATCGCCGTGGGAAAACGGGGGAAACGTGAGGTGCTGGACGCCCGTCACACAATAGGCCGCCTGCAGCGAGCCAACGAAATTGGTAAGCGCCGGCGGATTAAAAAGTTCACCATTTCGATAGACCATGCGAGCGCTTCGCAGGTCGTCAAGCGAGTCAATCATCGGCTGAGCGGGAAAAGATGTTCGGCAGGTGTCACGGAGACGATTCTCAAAGGGACCACGTCGTAGCCAGGATGTCCGGCTTGTGTCGCGAAGGCAGTGGGCCTTCAGGCGGCCGCAGGGTGTCGCTGGGGTGAGACTGATAGTAGACTGTAAGAATCCGACCGTCCGAAAGTTGAACGGATGCGGGATAGCCAAGGTCGACATTGGGAGCGTCGTCTCGCAGCACAACCTCGTCCCGTTTACGCCATGTGATACCGTCTGCGCTCACCGCCGCTCGCTGGCCAAACGGCGCCCTCCTGTGTCCGTATGAAACGAGGAGCCTTCCGTCGTCAAGGGCGAGCAAATGGGGTGGAAACCCCCACAGCTCCGTCGCTACCGGCGACGACCACGACAAACCGTTGTCATCCGAATAGGAAACGTACAGGTAACACCGATCGTCCGAGTCATTGTACGGTTTGGTCGTAGCGCGCATCATCACAACAATCCGTCCGCTCGAAAGCTGGGCCACCGAAGGCTCCCCAAGCCTGATACTGTCTGGATCCGGCGAGTGAAGTTCGGCGACCACATCCCACGGCCCCCTCCAGTCTTGTGCTGCGTAGACTTCGACGTAATCTCGCGTCGTCCGATACGAAGCGACGAGTATTCTGCCATCCGCCAGCTGGATACCCCCGTGGATCGTGTCCGGCCCCGGCGCGGGCCCCTCCCAGGTTTCGCCGCCGTCCACGGAATGGAGAATCTGCCCGCCGGCTGTTGGCGCGCTGCGATAGGCCTCTTCCTCGACCGTCTCGACCCACCCATCGACGATCCGAGCGGGATACGAACCGTCGGCCATCGCGCCGTAGCTGGCTCGCGAATGCCGTGTCGACCAGACATGCAACAGCAGGGACCCATCGGCAAGCAGTGTAATACCTGACTCCCGCTCGTCAATCGGGGTGTCATAAACCGTTCGGGGTTCACTCCAACTGACGCCGTCATCTGTGGAGCGCACTTCAACGATTCTGCCGTCCGGCCCCATGTGCTCATCAGTCAACGTGAAGTACACGACAATGGAGCCATCGCGCAACCTTACGCCAGCCGGCCATGCGGTGTAATCAGAGACGCTCTCATACACGACCGAGTTGACGGCCTGCCGGTCGCCGACCGAGTTACCGGAACGACAACCTGCCGCAACAAGACTGAAAATGAACACACTGAGACAAATTTGCACGCGGATCGACATCAACACCTTGCGTTCCAAGTCCGGAGATTGTTTGAAATCCTGAAGATAGCGCCCTGAGGCCAAAGGCAGCAGTACCACAACTCGTATATTTGATTCGACTTCACATCGTGTGCCTCGTGGACACCGCACCATGATTATCCTGTTAGCCTTCCTCGCCCTCTTCCAGCCGGCTGCAGATACACTTTCAATTCAGGACTGCTACCGGGCCGTCGAGCAGAACTTCCCGACAAGCAGCCAGCTCGATCTCCAGGATGAGATTGCCCGACTTGGACTCGACAACCTCAGGTCCGGCTCCCTGCCGACCTTCCAGATCGGTGGCCAGGCGATCTACTACTCGGAGGTCGCCTCCCTCCCAGGCCCGGATTCGCCTTCGGCGCCGAAGGATCAGTACAAACTCTCCCTGACTCTTGAGCAGGCCATCTACGATGGCGGCCTCAAGTCAAGTCAGCGATCAGTCGTCGACCTTCAGTCGGAGATCGAGAAGGCCAAGGTGCACACCAACCTGTTTCGACTTCGTGAACAGGTGAACGCGAGTTTCATGGGCGCGCTGATATACGACGCCCAGATTGCGACGCTGGATACCATCTCTGCAGAACTCAACACTCGATTGGCGGATGTTACGGCGCTGGTTGAGAACGGCGTGGTCCTGCCTTCAAGTATCGACGTACTCAAGGTCGAACTGCTGAAGAACGAGCAGCGCCTTTCCGAGGCACGATCTGCGCGCGAATCGATGCGCGCTGTATTGGCGCGACTGACGGGTCTACCAGTCGACACTGAAACAGTGCTCTCGGTACCGTCGCCGAGCGTTTCGGGCGTTGATCCCGATGGGCGCCGGCAGCCCGAATACCGAGTCCTCGACCTCAGTCGCGAACTTCTACAAAGTCAGTCCTCACTGATTGCGCATCGAAGGAATCCGCAAGTTGGTGCGTTTGCGGAAACAGCATATGGACGACCCGCGGGCCTGAACCTCTTCGCAAGCGACCTCGCCTTCTTCTATACACTTGGTTTGCGAATGCGCTGGACGCCGTGGGACTGGCGAATCAACGATCGCGAAAGGGAAATCGTGGATGTTCGAACCCGAATCGTCGACACGGAAGAAGAGGCACTGTCGCGAAACTTTTCGATGGCACTCGAAAAGCAG
>JAGQWL010000157.1 GCA_020437385.1 Bacteroidota bacterium | reverse complement strand
TCGTCCCCCTCAAGAATTTCATCAACGCGTGCGATGAGATCCTTGATGTGATACCGCGAGATCCGATCATGCCGTCTTGCAGCCGCTCTGTTCAGTTCACTTCGCAGCGTCTCCAGTTCGCCGCGGGCATAGGCACGGATGTCGGACTGCGCCACATCGACCGGCGTGTAGACCACAAACTCACGAATCGCAGCCGGAGGCGGGGTCAACTCGGCGTTCATTAGGTATTTCATCCGTTCGACATAACCGCGTTGAAGGTTGCGTCGAAAAGCATCAATCGACGACTCATTGACGTCCGCGAAAACCCCGTTACGCATTGCATCGAACATCTCTTCGGGGCTGTACGAATCATCGTTGTTGAGTCGACCTTCGATGAGCCGGGCAATAACCTGCGGATCAAGGATTCTGTTGAGTGCGGATACCTGCATCGAACGGACTCGCTCAATTGAGCCCGCGTGCTCGATCCGGGACAATACGTCGGAATTCAAGAGCCAGTCTGGTCGCTGAAAGGCAACGTCCTGAATGAACGCCATGGCCTCCCGTTGGCGCTCCGCTGGGACGACGGTATACACGGCGCCCGACTGGTCGTACGTCTTGTAGTTCTCGTACATACCGCCGATGTTCGTGACAACGTGCCCGATGTAGCGATTGTACTGAGCAGCGACATTCTGGTACAGCTCGGCAAGATCGTCGTAGTCTTTCCCGTTCTCTTCTGTCCACTCGACGAGGTTCGGAACGATTCTCTTGAGGTTTTCCAGGCCGTACATGCTCGCCTTTACGGCGTCGTCGCCCAAGTCCTCGTTCTGGCTCCGCGGATCCAGTCGGCTGGAGGACGTCCGGCCAAAGAAATACATCGGATTGCCGGCACGTTCGATAATCCACTCATTCAGTGTCGTCCGTTCGGCTTCGGGCGAGGACGCTGCGGGGATCGGCCTGTAGCCCCATTCGATCGACCATTTGTCGTATGGTCCCACCTTCGGCATAAGCCCGACATCCCCGTCTCCCGGCTGGGCCACGTAATTGAAACGAGCGTAATCCATAATTGCAGGTGCCGTGCCCATCCGCTGGGTAAACGAAGCGGAGCGAAGCGAATCAACAGGATAGGCTGCGCTTGAGCCCCAGTTATGCGGAAGCCCGAGCGTGTGTCCGACCTCGTGCGACGATACGAACTCGATCAAACTTCCCATCACGGCGTCGTCAAACTCAACTCCGCGTGCCGACGGATTAATTGCTGCCGTTTGAACGAAAAACCAATTGCGCAGCAGATTCATCACGTTGTGGTACCACCCGATATCGCTCTCCAGGATCTCGCCCGTCCGCGGATCGCTTACGTGGGGACCGTAGGCGTTCTGAACATCGGACGCGAAATAGCGGATTACCGAGTACCGAACATCTTCGGGGCTGAACTCAGGATCCTCCTCCGCCGAAGGAGGATCTTTGGCGATGATCGCATTCTTGAAGCCGGCCTTTTCGAACGCAGCGTTCCACGCCTCGACACCCGACTTGAGGTACGGTCTCCACTTCATGGGCGTCGCCGGATCGATGTAGTACACGATCGGCTTGACCGGTTCGACAAGTTCTCCCCTGCGGAACGCAGCCGCGTCGGAAGGTTCGAGTCTCCAGCGCGTGATGTAGCACTTCTCGTCAGCCTTCTGCACGTCGTCAGAATAACGCGTCTGGCGTACGCTGAAGTATCCGACCCGCTGATCGCACAATCGCGGCATCATCGGCTCATCCGGCAGCAGCACCATCGAGTGGTTCATCTCGATTGAGATGGAACCAGTAGATGAGTTCGAGGGCGGCTCCGATGCCTCATAGGTCATGATAACCGTCGCCTCGATGTTTCTCGGATAGCTTCTAACGGAATCGACGAACGTTCGCGAATCGTCGAGCCGTCGAACCTTGTATCGATCGCGCCGCGACTTCGATAGACCGAGAACCGGCACATCCTTGGACAGCAGCGGCGTCACGTCTATAACGACAGAGTTGGAGTCCTTGCCCAACGCCTCGATTGCGAAGGCTTGCACGATTGGCTCGAAATTCGAACTCTCAACGGCCTTGTAAAGGGGTTCGCCTTCGTCCGCAACATTGTCGTAGCTAACGATCCTCAAGAGGACGTCGTCGCCGCGCCGAACCCATCGAACAACATGCTCCCCAGACTCTTCCCCGCCGTAACCGAGATTGTCTGCCGTCTTCGCGATCCGGGAAACGAGGAGCATCTCGCGGCCCAGCACCGTGTCGGGAATCTCGTAGTAATACTTGTCGTCGACTTTGTGGACAGCAAAAAGGCCCTCGTCGGTGATCGCCTTATCCGTCACGACCTCCGAATACTTCTTCATTTTGTCCTTCTTATCGTCCTTCTTGGCCGCGGCCATCTCGGTCTTTCCGTTGTCTGCCGTCGACTTCTTGACGGTTGACTCCGTTGTCTTGCAAGCCGTAATAGTTATCGATGCAAGTAAAACAATAGCAGTATTTCTGAGCATGCCGATACCGAATTTTCCGTTGATCCCTGTCCGCTCGTAGTTGATCTCGGACTGAACTGCGGAAATTACCAAAAACGAAGTGTTGACCAACAATCCGGGGGACGTATCCGCCGTCTTTATGGCCGACTGTCAGTTCACAGTCTGCGCAGCGGCCACCGCGATCAAACGATCGGTCTGTAGAAGTGCGTCGTCGTAGTAGACGAACGTCGTGTACTGATAATCCTGCCTGGGCATTCCATCGTTTAGAGAACGGATATCGCGTCCCTGAACGGCGAGATATCGGTATTCATACTGCCCCTGCTTGATCAGGACCGAACCTTCATAGCGCCCGGCATCTGGTACCCATTCCAGCGCGCTTGACGCCGTTGCCTGCCAGTTGTTGAAGCTACCGACAACATGAACAGTGCCTCCCACCGTTCTTTCACCCGGAGGAACCAGCGTAAAGAGGACCTCAACATATTCGGCCTCTGTCGCCGGCTCGCCAGCATCTCGTACCGCTCCGGACACAACGGCCTGGCCATTCAGAAGCGGGTAAAGGTCGCCGCCCCCGAGCTGCGAAAAATCCGGTTGAAGCGTAACCATGTAGGGGCTGACCGTCAAGTTGGTGCTTTCGATCATTCCTCCGATATCCAGACGTGACAGATCCAGAAAGTAGTCACTTGCTTCCCTGTCGAAGGCCGACCTCGGCTGCAGGTAGTACTCAAGAGCCGGCTGCTGCGACAGCGAGGCTTGATCGGTGCATCTCGCAGCGCCCGATCGTCCATTCTGAATGAAGCAGACTGCAAACCCGAAAACGTTCGCACGAATCGCCGGAGGAGGCGTAAACAACGCGATTGGTTGTACAGCTGGCAGGACGCCTCCCGAGCGCACGACGCTGACAAGTCCAAGATCCACTGGCGTTGCTTGCTCAGAAACATAGAACGGCCGCTCCAGGATGACCGCATCCTCATCTCCCTGCTCTGTGACCCTGACGATAAAGTTTCCGCTCGTCTCGAATTGAATTGAGCTGTTCGGGAAACTGTATCGATAGTGCACGTAGTCTACTTCCGTCGCACGGGAGTTTGAGTAGTCAAGTATGTCGTCTCGGTGAAACGTTGACAAATACTGAGAGGGACTCAGGTCCCGTTGCCAGTAGCGATCCGCATGATAGAAGTATACCGACAGCGGCCGACGATCCTGTCCGACGAGATCGAAGGCAAGCGTAAGCGTCTCGCTCGAACCCAGGGCAATAATCGGCAGATTTGATTCTTTGGGATTCTTGTAGAGTTGCACCGTTCTCACCGAAGATTCGGCGGAGGAAAGACCGGGAACGACGTATTCGTTTGGCTGCTCAAGCTGCTTTACGCGCCTCGGCGTTCGGTCACCCCCCTCCTCCTTCTCCTTCGTGGTCGCACATCCAGCAGCGATTAAGAACAGTAGTGCGACCATGGCCGCGCACGCTGTTGGTTTCTTTGCAAGTATTGGAGCCAAGGCGATGGTGGGTCTAGTACATCTGAACAGGCTGTCGGACAAGGAAATTCGCAAGATCTAACCGGTCCGCCAGTAACTCTGACACCGGCGACGCAGCTCCGGTTTCCGGTTCTTCGGAATTGGCCAGCGCATCAGCGTACGCCTCGGCTGCCAGGTCAGGGTGCCCCGATAGAAGGAGAAGATCGGCCCGACGTCTCGTGAGAAATCGAAACAGCAAATCACGATCGCCACCGGGGATCTCGTTTTGAAGTTCCTGGATCGCAGACGCGATCTGGACTGAAGCACCGAAATAGTCGCCTTCACGGGCGAACAATTGCCCGCAGATCCAAAACGCAGCAGGCCCGTGTCGCCCACTGGACTCGCATCGGCGAACGCTGCCCGAATAAAACAGCGTAACCGGAGTAGCACTGCGCAGGGCAGACTTTCGGATGACAAGTCTCGCACGGGCATCTTCAGCGAACGACGGAAGAACCATCAGCAGGCTGTCGTATCCGGCCGCACGCCCGGTACGAACTGCCTCCAAATCCGCGGCAAGGATCCGGTCTGTGACACCCGGCATTCTCGAATCCACCAGCTCTTCGGCCGACTTCAAATCTCCCTGGGACATCGCGATTCGTGCAAGCATCGAACGGACGGGCGCATACGATGTATCAGCGACGGCGATCGCGTGGGTCGCCCCCGTGGTGTCTCCGTCCGCGAGGAGCTTGGCAGCGCGTTTGAATCTCTTTTCAGGCCGGCTGATGTAGTGTGGACATCGTTTCTCAAAAAGTGACGGCGACGAAAACCTTGCCGATGCGAGCGAAGCGATCTCGCGGCTTGGCGCCGGACTGGACAGCAGACTGTCGGCCCAACTCTCCGCCTCCTGCTTCAGATCCGCCCCGATGCGACCGAAGGAACCCGTCCTGTAGAGCAGCTTCATTCGATCCGGACCGACCGATCCAAGCAGGTATCGCACGAACGAGCCCGAAACGCTGTACGAGACGGCCCCCCGGCCCGTCCAGAAGCCAACTGGCGACATCAATCGTGCCGCACCATCCGCCAACTGTGACTCGCGCTCCGGTGATTCGGGGTAGAGCACCTTCACCTGATCGTCGTCTGAGGGCAGTCCGTTTGGTGCCTCGAGTGCGACGGCAAGGCCTTCAACAAGGCCGACGAGCGGGCTGGCGCGGATGACTGGCATCCCGAATTCCCTGCCGAAGACGTGGACAAGCTCGTGCGAGAATACATCATCATGCAGGACCGACAAGAGGTGGATTTGTGGACGAGACAGCCACACTGGGGTGATGCTCGTTCGACGTGATCCGGTCAGCCGACCCTTGGTTTCTTCGTCCGGGTAAAGGTAGACGTGAATCTTGCCTGACACCTGCGCCTCAAGTTTCGACGCAAGGACGGTGTAACGATACTCCTGCACGGAGGCGAGCAATCTCACCTGGCTGGAGTCGAGTCGATCGGTTGCGGCATAGTGTGTCACGAAATGGGCCGTTTCAACCGTTTGCCCCAGCTCGCGCTCGATTGCCTCGTAAGATGCATGAAGACCCAGTCGAGGTGCGAAATAGTACAAGAGTACGAGCAGAGTCGCCGGCAGGATGCGCTGCAACGTGACCCTCGGACTGGAAGACGCCCGCGCAAAACCGAAGATCAGCACCGCCCAGAGAACCGTCCCGAACCGAAACCACAAGAGCCCCGGCCCTACGTACAATTCCTCGTCGTACACCGGCCCCAGGATCGCCCCAAATATCTGGTTGTAAGTGTAGAACTGCGGATAGAAACCGATGTCAATGACAGGCTTTGCTACCAACAGAACCACCGATATGGCGAGGAAGCTCGCAATCGGTCGGCGCGTTCGTCGACAACAGAATGTTGCAATTGAGACC
>JAGQWL010000156.1 GCA_020437385.1 Bacteroidota bacterium | reverse complement strand
GGTCAATACAATAGTGCCCGGCAAAACTGGCGGCCGTCTCCGCAAGCGCGACAGACGCACCACCGTGAAGAAGACCGAATGGTTGGACCGTTCGACGATCCACGGGCATCGAAAAAACCAGCGAATCGTCCGTGATATTCGTCGCGCGAATCCCCAGGTGTTCAATCATTGAGTCCGTGGCCAACGCAGACATCTCGTCGGCATCGGGACGACTCCACCAAATTGATTCCGAGTCAGATGACATGTTGTGTGATGCGCCTAGTGTCGTTAAGCCAGATGGGTGGTGCTGGAGTGCAACTCATGCGTTTGTCGAGAACGAATTGCTATACATCCGCTCAATCTCAGTCGCAAAACTACGACTGACGGCATGGCGGACGATCTTCATCGTCGGAGTGTACTCTCCGTCGGCGATCGTCAGGGATCGCTCCAAAATCGTGAACCGCCGAACCTGCTCCGCAGATGCCAGGGTCTCATTCACCCGATCAATCTCGTGTTGGATCACAAGCCTCAGATCCGCACCCTGCATGTCGATCTCGGCTGGTGCAAGCCCTACAGCTCGTGCGGCCGCCCCACGATTGACAACGATCAATGCCGATACGAATCTCCGCTGCTCCCCGACAAGAACGGCCTCGTCAATCAGGCTGCTCATCTTCAGTGCAGACTCGATCTTTCCCGGCGCAATGTTTTTCCCGTACGACGTAACCAGGATTTCCTTTTTGCGCCCCACGATCCGAAAGAACCCGTCTGAATCAACTTCGCCGAGATCTCCAGTGTGAAGCCAGCCGTCGACGAGGGCGTTTCGTGTCGCTTGTTCATCACGGTGATAGCCAACGAAGACATTACGTCCTCGAACAAGGATCTCGCCGTCTGGTCCAAGCTTCATCTCGACCCCGTCAAATGGTTTGCCGATCGTCCCGAACTTCATGTCCGTTTCTCTGCAAAACGAGGCGGGCCCGCCGGTTTCACTGAGACCATACACATCCTGGATAACGACGCCGAGGCTCGCAAAAAATTCCTGGACGTGGGTCGGAAGCGGCGCTGATCCGCTTATCGCTGTTGTGACCTTATCAAGACCAAGTTGTCTGAGGACGGGCTTCTGAACGAGGGCGACGGCGACCGCGAGTTTCTTCCGCAGCAGGAATCCGGGTTGGCGACCCGACATTCGAAGCAACGTACTGTCGAAGATCTGTCGGCGCGCCCATCTCGTGACCTTGCCTTTCGTACCGGAAAGACTCTCAAGGCGGCCGCTGACAATGTCATACATTTTTTCCCAAAGACGCGGCATCCCGAGAAAGAAGGAGGGCTGAACCTCAAGGAGGTTCGCAGGAAGCTTCTCTATCGACTCCGCGAAGTAGACCGTGTATCCCTGCATTGCGGCACCCAGGAGCGTAAGCCCTCGCTCGGCAACGTGCGCCAGCGGCAGATACGAAAGCAACCGATAGTCTTTCGATGGGTGCCCGATCATCTGTAGACCCATGCGCGTGATCTCAACGAGATTGCCGTGCGTGAGCCTGACACCCTTTGCACTGCTTGTCGTTCCGGACGTATAGACGAGCGAACACAGGTCGTCTGGACCAATTGCCTGATGAGCCGAATCGAAATCATCGTCGGCGACCTCGAGGGAGCGCTCGAGGAACTGCTGCCAGTGGACGACCCTTGAATCGTCTGTTTCCGCACGCTCCATCGCGATGATGAGTTCGACCGACGTATCGGCCGTCAACGCTTTCAGCAGGCGACCAAGGAGCAGCGGCGTGTCAACTACCACGACACGGGCGACTGAATCCTCCAGAAGCGTGCGAATCTGCTCGGTCGAGCACGTGTAGTAAATGCCCGTCGACACGGCACCGATCGACATGGATCCCATATCGGCAATGACCCATTCCGGTCGGTTGCCGGCCAGGATCGCGACGACGTCACCCTTGCCAATACCCTGTGCCAGAAGCGCCTTGCCGAATGACTCAACGAGCCCAACGTACTCCTTCCAGTTGCGCGTGATCCATTTGTCGCCCGACTTGAACGCAAATGCCGGCCTCAGTGGATGCGCAGCACCGCGCTCGCGAAAATGGGCCGGAATTGAAACGAAAGGTTCAATCATTTATTCGGATCGAGGCAACTTCCCACTCATGGCGTCCTGAACGAGCTGACCAAACAGCCCGGATCCGGGCAGGTTCTGTCCGCCGTCGACTACAAGCCGGCAGCCGGTCACATACGAAGCAAGCGGCGAAGCAAGAAAGACTGCCGCCATGCCGACATCGTCTACCGTGCCGAGCCGCCGAAGCGGCACGAGCGGAGGAATCTGCTCCTTGAGTTTTCCGGGCGCCAATCTCCGCATACCTTCTGTATCATCGATTGGACCGGGGACGACGCTGTTCGAGCGGATCCCGTATCGCCCCCACTCGAGCGCCAGGTTCTGCATCAGATTGTCGACACCGGCCTTTGCCGCTCCCACGTGGGCCTGTGCGAAATACGGCGTGTAGGCTTGACCGGCCGAAACAAAAACGATTGATCCGTGTGTCTCGCCAAGCTGCTCGAAGGCCGCACGCGCCGAATTGAACGATCCGAGCAGATCAATGTCGACCACTGCCTTAAAGCCGTTCGGACTCAGCGCTTCGGCAGGAGCCACGAAATTGCCGGCGGCACCGCACACCAGGCAATCCATAGGTCCGAGTTCCTCTCTTGATCGCGCGAAGGCCGTGGCCAACGCATCGAAGTCGCGCACGTCCGCGACGGAAACGGACACCGCTGCACCCAATTCCTCCAGCTCCTCGCGAGCGGACTCGAGTCGGTCCAGCGTTCGACCGCAAATCCCAATGGAGGCACCCAATGAGGCAAAATTCCGCGCAATGCCAAGGTTAATGCCGGATCCGCCGCCCGTGATAAACACAACCTTGCCGGCGAACAGACCTTCGGGTAATAGTTCACGAATACGCATGGGTCAGTCCTTGCTGAAAAAGAGGGACTGGAATTTCATTGCCAGCGGAACCGATCCCTTAATCTTAACCTTGCCGGACATGATTGAAACCATTGGATTCGTCTTGCCCAGATTCATGTCCATCCAGTCCTGAAAAGTACTGGTCACGGTCATGGAGGCTTGTTCGGCGGTTCCCTTTGATATGGCCATATCCTGGTCCTTTATGACCATAACGTAGTCACCCCCTCCCTCGCCGGTAATGTGGAACTGTACCGTTGCATCGATGCCTTCGGCATTTTCAGCATTGAACCTTTTTCGGTACAGCTCCATCAGGTCGTCCAGTGTCTCAATAGCCACTCATTTCTCCTCCCGGCCGACATTTGCGCGCGACCGACATCGCCAATCGTTAAGACTTTTGTGATGCTTTCACAGCGCTCGGACCGCCGGCCAAGCAAACAGTGACATGCGGGCATTCGAAACTCCGAAGAAGAAAGGGTAGCCGAACCGCCCGACGTCACACGCAAAATAGCATTTTGAGGCCGCAATGCCCGAAAAGGGTTTCGAGAACGCCGGGGAACGGCTGTAAGTGGCTATAGGCGAAACGGCCTTCGGTCGACACTACGCGAAACAGGAGGTATTCCACACCACCATCTCCGCAGGATCGACAAACCCCTCGGTTCTGCCGCCGCCATGAAAACAGCCAAAGCCCTCGTTCTGATTGCCGGATTGATAGGCCTTCGACCCACTGCCTCGACAGGTCAGGAACTCGGCGAACTGCTCAATACCGTCGGTTCGCAGTACGGATCCATGTATACCACGCCCCTGACGAATTCGCTCGGCGCCGATCTGAACTCGGGTTTGTTCCACACGGCAAAAACCGCAAAGGGCCTCTTTGGCGTCAACGTTTATGTTGGTGCCCGGATTGCCGGCATGATGGTAAACCCGCAGGATCAGTATTTCGATCTGGTCTTTCCTTCCAGTGTGAATTTCGCCTACTCGATTGGAAACACGTCGTACGACCTGAATCTGCCCGCCGAATTTCGTGTCGACAACGCACCTACCGTCTTCGGCGGTAGAGCCGCCCCGACGGCCACCGCACATGTGTCACTTGACACCACGTTGGTGTACCAAGGTAATCCCGTCGCCGTTTCGATCGACACAACCTTCAGTCAGCAGCTCATCGGCGGACTCGTCAAAACGCAGATTGCGCCTGTGATCATTCCGCACGCGAGCATCGGTTCAATTTTCGGAACCGACTTCGTAATTCGTTGGCTGCCAGAGATTTCCCATCCAGACTACGGCCACATCAAATTACGTGGATTCGGCTTTCGGCACTCTCTGTCACGCCACATTCCGGCGTTGCCGATGGATGTTGCCGTTTCGGCCGTCTGGCAGGAACTGGACACCGGTTCTGCGGCAGCGGGAGACTTCAACATGAATCTCCGGACGCTCGCCTATAGTGTGATTGCGAGTAAGCAGCTGCTATTGGTGACCGTCTACGGTGGTTTGCAACGCGAGCGGTCGACCGTCGACTACTCGTATCAGTTTGTGGACCTGGAGTCACTTACGGGTGAGCGTGTTGACGTCGAATTCAGTCATCAAGGAAGCCTCAGGAACCGTGCGGTAGTCGGCGTCACGCTCAATCTGGGTCCTTTCATCACCAATGCCGATTTCTCGTTCGGAGAAGAGCGAGTGGCCAGTGCGGGAATCGGGTTCGGTTTCTAGCGGAAGCATCTGCCGTCAGGAGCTGACCGCGCTCTTCATGAAGGATTCTCATCCGATCGAATCGGCTGCCGCCAATCGCCCCTCAGGCCACAGAATCCAAGCTTTTCGGCCGATTTCCGATCAATTGAGCAATTGAATCCCTGATCAAGTGGCCCGAGGCACGTGATTTGGACCTGCGCTGATCGTGATGACCCGGTCAACCCGGCCTGTGCTCTTAATACCGGTCGTCGCTGAGCCGATCCACGTAAGGTCTTCATTCCGCGTACAGCTCATGAATCGCGTCATCGACATTCTTTCGGCCATCCTGCTGCGCCCCTTCAGACCGAAGCGTTCTGAGGCACTTGCTGCAGTGAACAGGGCACGAATCTGTCTGGGAATGTTGCCGATCTCAGAGCTGCCACGCGGTTCACGTGGATCAATCGAAAGCTGTCCGCTATCACTCGTCCTGCCAGGGGTCATCGGCGCCAACGGAATCGCCTTCGAGAACCAGGAGGACGCCCTGAGTGTGTCGGCCGCGTGGCGCACCCCGATCGAAATCGGAGGACGCGGACGTATGATTGTCGTCCTGCCTTCGATATTGCAGCACTTTGTGCGGGATTTCGATCTTGGTGCCTATCCCTCACTGGTTCGCAAGCCCAGCCGGAGAAGCTATTCAGAGCGAAGGGCGGCCGACATTCAGCCCTTGCAGCGAGCCCGAACCTTGGGTTCCCGCGACGACCGTCGCGCGGCATAAGACGCCGGCAGCCCTGACACGCAGTCGTCGACCATCGCTAAGGAGTCGCGGCCATCGCAAGGAGTCGTCAGCCTTCGCAAGGAGTCGTCAGCCATCGCTAGGAGTCGTCAGCCATGGCAAGGATTCGGCGGGCTGGTGCGAATGCGCCCAATGGACCCACGCTGACAGTCGCAACGTTGCCGTCGTCGAGTTCAGCCCCGTCCGACTTTGCCTACTTGATCAGCACGACCTTTCGCGTGGTGATAAACGAGTCTCCCTGCACCCGAATCAGGTAAACGCCGCTGGCGAGACGATTTCCGTCAAACACGATTCGATGGACAATGTTGGGAGCCAGCGGACCGTCCTGCAACGTCGCCACGCGGCGCCCGGCAATATCGTATACCCCTGCCACAATATCCTCCTGCTGGGAGAGCGAGAGCGTAACGGTCGTGCTCGACTGAAAGGGATTCGGGAACGCGTTCGAGAGGATAAAGTCATTGGGAACGTCGATACGAACGTCATCGTCGAGTGCGACCTTGAAGTCACTCATCGTTACCGACGCAATCCTGTTTGGGTCGGAGGAGCGCGCCATCAAGCCGCCGAACACGCCGTCGTCGATAGGCAGGTTCTGTTCAGCCAGCGTCGTCCAGATTTCACCGTCTGTCGAGTAGGCTCCTTGCACGTCAGTACCTTTGCGTGCGATGCGGACCCAGATCGGAAGCGTAATATCATCAGCAGCCGATTGCACCTCCCAGCCGTCCTGGGCGGCTCGGTAAGAGAAGACGACGCGGTTCTGCCCGCGTACCGCGACGGAAGCGTTTGCATCGGTCGGCGAGAGGCCGCTCCGCACCGTAACACCGGTGTATATCAGCGAGTCTTCGACCGCGATAGAGTCAACGCGAACACTTACCTCGATCCCATTGACGGCAGGCCTGTGGACAAACAGCATCGCATCGAGTCTCGGATCCCACTGCCGACCACGAACCGAAAGGGTCCATTGATCGTCGGCGAAAGAAACTGAACCGGCGTCTGCCAACGGCCCGATCGTGGCCGGCTGCAACAGTTGTGGAAGTGACGATTCGATCTCAACCGTCTGCTGACTGACCGCCGTTGCTCCCCTGTTGTCGACGATGGTGAGCTTCACGGTATAGGCTCCACCACTCGAATATTCGTGCGTGACAACTTCACCTATTTGAGCCTCGCTGTCGCCAAAATCCCAGATGAACTGGTCGACGACGCCATCGGGATCGCTCGACGCGCTGGCATCGAATCGTACCGTCCTCGGTTGATCAGCAACCGGCGTTGCAGTAAACGACGCGAGCGGTGCAGAATTGCCTGACGAGGCAGTAACGGTCAACGACGCTGTCTGCGTTCCAGTCGCTCCGTCATTATCTGTCACGGACAGTTCAATCGTGTACGTTCCAGGTGTGTCAAACCGATGCGACGCCGTTCGGCCGCTGCCCGTCTGAGAGTCACCGAAGTCCCAGCCGTAGTTCACGATGGTGCCGTCAGTGTCCTGGGATCCAGAGGCATCAAACGAGATGTTTGCCGGCGCCTGGGCGGTTTGTGGGTTGAAGGAGAACTGGGCCGTCGGCACCTGATTGGGAGACTGACCAGAAAAACTCGCGAGGTTCTGTATCTCACTGTCGGTCAACACCTTATCGTAGATTCGGATTTCGTCGATGCGACCTTTGAATCCATTGGCGCCGGCCAGGACCGCTCCATCCCTGAAGCGACTATTGCCGTCGACTGCGCCGATGCCGATGTCGTCGTCGTGGCCCCAGATCCGGGCGCCGTCCCCGGACCCAAACAGGGCACCATCCAGATAACCCTTGAGACTGTTCGGCTGGACCGTCGTACTGCTGCCATCGAGGACAAGTGCCACGTGATGCCATTTCCCGGACTGGATGGAACCTGTTTCCAGAAACGTTCCGGGCCAATTGCTTTCAGAGGCGACATCGTTCCACCCGCCAACGAAGAGGGAGCCGTTGAAGATATAGATAGCGAGACCTCGCGTTGTCCCACCCTGTTCGTAAACGACCTGCTTGTGACTCGCACCAAAACTGTCGTCGACGTTAAACCAGACGGAAATTGTTCGTTTGATGATGTCGCCCTGGTTCAGGGAAATGTCATCCGCAACATCTACATAGTCGTTGACACCATCCAGGATGATGCCGCCGCCTTCAACCCCCCCGACCGGATCGAACGTCGCCCCATTCATCAGCGTCGCCTGTTGCCCCTTGCCTGATTCGTCGCTGAGTGTGTTACCTGAAGCGGAGTCAAGCGCAAGTCTGAGCACGAGGTCTGACTGCGCACCAATGTCCGACGTAACCTGAATCAGGGTCGTGCTCGTTGCGACGCCACCGCGATCGTCGCTGATCGTAAGCCTGACGGTGTAGTTTCCGGGAGAAGTGTACGTATGCGACGGTCGCATCCCCGATCCGTTAACGCCATCACCAAAACTCCATGCATACGACGAGATGCTCCCGTCCGGGTCTGATGACCCCGAGGCGTCGAAGGAAACCGGAAGCGGTGCATTGCCTGAGACGGGCGATGCGGAAAAACTCGCCAGTGGCGACAGATTGCCCGAACCATTCACCGAGATCGTTGTCGACGATGTCGCGATACTCCCGTCGTTGTCCGTGACCGTAAGCGTCAGATTGAACGTACCGGCGTTAAGGTAAGTGTGCGAAGCATTCCGCCCTGTTCCACGAATACCGTCACCGAAGTTCCACTCATAGGAGACGATCGAACCATCGGGGTCCGACGATGCGTTGGCACTTGTTGTTACGAGCAGCGGTGCATTTCCCGATGTCGGCCCGGCCGTGAAGCTCGCGACCGGAGCCTGGTTCCCACTACCACTAACCGTCACCGTCGCGAACGCAAAGCTCCTGGCCCCACCATCATCAACAACCTCGAGGCGAAGATTATAGGTACCGGGGGTCGCATAGGTGTGCGTGGCCGTAATACCGGCACCATTGACTCCGTCGCCGAAATTCCATTTGTAGGAAACGATCGTGCCGTCAGCGTCGGTCGACGTCGACGCGTCCATCGAGACAAGCAGCGGCGCACTGCCGGTCAACGGGGTTGCCGTAAAATTAGCCGCGGGCTGCTCGTTGACGCCCTCATTCACCGTGATTGTCGTGCGCCGGATGTGTGT
>JAGQWL010000155.1 GCA_020437385.1 Bacteroidota bacterium | reverse complement strand
TACCGGCGCGTCAAGGAGGCGTTCGAGGACGAAAAGGCCCGGATGACCGAGATCGGCAACAGCATTGACCAGGCTATTCAGGCAGCCACCTACGCGAACAATATCATCGCAACGGAGCTGGGAACCGCCCGCTTTTCCATCGAAGACGTTACGTCGATCGTATCCGACAAACCTGAGGTAAAGCAGGCTCAGGGAATCCTGGTCTACTTGAATGACCTTGGTATTTCCGACGAGGAACTCCATCGCGAGTCAAAGGAGGTCCACAACCGGCTCACCTACGGACTGGACCCTGGATTCGACCCGCGCGAGATTGTCGGTGACGACTACAAGGATGTCTCGGAGTCCCATTATGGCAATTCGGACGTGGTGGGCCCAGACCCCCTGCATGGGACTCATGTTGCGGGAATAATCGCTGCTTCGCGTTCGAATGGCAAGGGAATCGATGGAATTGCGCCCAATGCTCGAATAATGGTTGTCCGGGCGGTTCCGAATGGCGACGAGCGCGATAAGGATGTCGCAAACGCAATACGCTATGCGGTTGATAACGGCGCCGACGTCATAAACATGAGTTTCGGCAAGTCATTTTCACCAAATGCCGAGGTTGTCGCAGAGGCGATCAGCTACGCTGACTCAAAGGGCGTGCTCATGATTCATGCCGCAGGCAATGATGCCGCCGACAATGACGGGGAAGCGCATTTCCCGTCGCGCCAGAATACCGCGTCGGCTTCCCCGGCCCGCCACTGGGTAGAAGTGGGCGCCTCAACCGATGATCCGTCCGTCCTGGTTGCACCGTTTTCGAACTACGGAAGCACGGACGTTGACGTATTCGCACCGGGCACGTCGATCCTTTCCACTGTGCCAAACAACCACTATAGCGAGCAGGACGGCACATCCATGGCCGCGCCGGTGGTCAGTGGCGTTGCGGCACTATTGATGTCGTACTTTCCGGCGCTGTCGCCCGCGGAGGTCCGAAACCTGATCCTGTCGTCGGCTCAACCGTATGGAGGGCATATGGTTTTGAGGCCGGGCTCGGACAACCGAGTGGAGTTCGGCTCGTTGTCTGTTACCGGCGGAGTTGTCAGTGCCCGCCGTGCCGTGGCGGCCGCCGAAAGTCTCTAGCACCGAGAGAACGCCGGTCAGCCATTATGCCTGTCAGCCGGCAAGGGCGAATTGCCTGGAACTACCCATATTCTCGTGGGTAAAGCGTTGTTGCGAAGCAGAGCGCCTGTTCCGTATCTTTGGATATGCAGGTAGTGCTGACCGGGGGGGCGATGCCACCCCTTTTTTGTTCGGGTCGGGCGCTCAGGTGCGTACCTGCCGACGTGTGCGGGTTGCGGATGTAACGGAGTTGCGTCAACCAACGGTGCTTGCGTCTGGACAGAATGTTCTGAAGAGCTGAACAGGACGTTCCGAACCGGTTCTGAATTGGACTGGTTCTGAAGAGAGTGTGACGCCCGTCCCGGAAGTGGTGCGGGCGTTTTTTGCATGGCTAAATAGCTGTAATTGGAAGGACTTGAAGAACGAGGTAAATAGCGAACAGATTTCGGTAGCTGAGTCGGTTGACGAGCTTGTTCGGCAGGAGGTCGCGTCACTGCTGCAGGACTACGAGTGTTTCGTTGTCGACATCCGAGTTAGAGGCCATAAGGGCTCTCGCGTCGTCGAGGTGTTTCTTGACGGCGAAAGTACCGTGTCTGTTGATTTGCTCGCTCGCTTCAGCAGGGACCTGGAAGGACGACTCGATGAGGTCATTGAGGGAGGGTACCGCCTCGACGTGTCCTCGCCGGGAGCGGACAGGCCGATGACCGACTGGAGGCAGCTCGCGAAGCACAAAGGCCGGACGCTGGAGATCAAGTCGACAGTAGATGGAGAGCCGAAGCGCATTGTGGGTGAGTTCGTGGATCTGGCGGTCGACACGCTCGTCGTGAGAACAAAGGACGGAACAGTAAGTGTCACAAAGGATAATTTTGTCGCGGCGACCGTGCAGTTGCCTTGGTAGGACAAAGGGAATCGCAAAACTAATCACTTATGCATAGTTCGGATTTAGTTTCTTCCTTTGCGGAGATTGCCCGCGAAAAGGGTATCGAGAGAGATTTGCTTCAGCTCATAGTTGAAGACGTCTTTCGCGCGATGATCCGTAAGCGCTACGGGGCAGACGACGCGTTCGAGATTATCTTCAATCCCGACCATGGCGATATTCAGGTTCTTCATATTCGTGAGGTGGTTCCGAACATGGACCTGGAAGACCCCGTCACGCAGATTGAAGTCAAGAACGCCGTCAATATTGACGAGGACTTTGACATCGGCGACGAAGTCGCCAGCGAGGTCAGTATAGCCGATTTCGGTCGACGCGCCGTGATGACCGCGCGGCAGACATTCAGTCAGCGTATCCGTGACATTGAGAAGGAGAACGTTTACCACCGCTACAACGAGCTCGTTGGTGAGGTCGTCGTCGGAGAAGTATACCAGATGCGCCGGCGTGAAGTGCTCGTCATACACGACCGCGTCGAGCTCGTGCTGCCTCGGGAAGAGCAGATTTACAAGGACCGCTACCGCAAAGGTGACATGCTTCGCGCTGTTATCAAGGAGGTTCGTCGTGACGCCGGAAACAATCCGCAGGTAATCATCAGCCGTGCGGCACCGCTCTTCATGGAGCGTCTATTTGAACTTGAAGTACCGGAGATTGACGAGGGTATCGTCGAGATTAAGAAGATTGTTCGCGAGCCGGGTGACCGGGCGAAAGTTGCGGTTGTCAGTCACGACGAGCGCATTGATCCGGTTGGCGCCTGCGTCGGCATGAAGGGATCGCGAATCCACGCCGTCGTGCGCGAACTCGGCAACGAGAACATCGACGTTCTCCAGTGGAGCAACGAATCAGAGGAGCTCATCACGCGCGCCCTTGCGCCGGCGAAGCCATTAAGTGTTTCGCTCAACGACGACTTGACGCCACCTCGTGCAAAGGTTGTTGTCCAATCTGACGAAGTAAGTAAGGCCATCGGGCGAGGTGGCATCAACATCCGCCTTGCGTCGGCTCTGACGGGCTATGAGATCGACGTGTACCGCGAGATTTCGGACGAAGAGGAAGACATCGAGATTAACGAATTCGGTGACGAGCTTACGCCTGAGGCACTCCAGAAACTGCGCGATATCGGTTGCGATTCTGCGAAGGCAGTGCTCGAGCTGAGTGCGGAGGAGCTTTCTCGTCGCGCAGGATTCGATCTGGATGGAGCGCGTGCGATCCTTCGAATTATCCGAGCCGAATTCGCGGACGAAGAAGACGACTTCGAGACTGAACTGTCACCTGCACCCGCAAAAACCGAGGCTCCGGCCACCGATGAAGGCGGAAATGACGATTCTCCCGACTCCCCCGGGACGCAGGACAAGGAGGAGCAGACAGTGGAGTCCTGACGACTCCATCCGTGCAACGACAAGGTAACTGAATGTCCTCAGCGGCAAAATTCAAGAAACAGCGACTGTTTAAGGTTTCTCGGGAGCTCAACATCTCCGTGGATTCGATTGTTGAGCATCTCGAGGCTGCCGGTTTCTCCGACGCTTTGACCGGGACTGGCCTGAACGCGGCAATCACGTCCGAGGAGGCCTATCTCGATCTCGTGAACGCGTATGCGGAGGACAAGGCGATCGCCGATCGCGTGAAAGAGAAACGTGCAGCCCGTGTTGAGGCAGAAGGGGGCACGGCCGAGCCGCGCAAGGCGACAAAGAAGGAAGAGCCGGAAGAGGAGCCAGAGGCCGAACCGGAAGAGGTTCCAGTCGAAATCGAGCCGGTTGCGGAGGAGGAGCCTGTCGAAGAACCCGAGGCTGCGGAGCCCGAGCCGGAAGAATCTCCGGTTCTGGAGCCCGAAGCTGATACGGTAGTGGAGCCGGTGGCCGAAGAAGTGGCCCCGCAACCCGAACCCGAAGTCGTTGAGGAGCCAGAATCCGAGCAGGCGGACGAGATCGTTGAGGCTGTCGCCGAAGAGGACGAGGATGTCACAGAGGATTCATCGGTTTCCGACGAGCCTGTTGTCGTCACCAACAAAACGATTTCTGCTGATCGCTACCGCCTGGAGGGCACGAAAGTCCTGGGCAGAATCGACCTGTCAACGGTCGAATCAGACTCAGACGAAGGAGGACGCCGAAAGCGAAAACGGAAGCGAAAAGGCGGGGCGGCGGCAGAGCCCGAAAAGGCTGTTCGTGTGGGCGCCGTTGCCGAGTCGAAGGATGCCGGACGAAAGAAGAAGTCAAAGCGAAAGGGCCCTTC
>JAGQWL010000154.1 GCA_020437385.1 Bacteroidota bacterium | reverse complement strand
GGGCCAGGGATTGGCGTTCAATGACACGACGCCTCTCGAAAATCTTGGTAATGATTTCGGCAATACGTTTCGCGTCACCGAGGGCGTCGACCTCCTGCCGATGGACAATCCCGAGGATGGGTCCTATGTCGCGTTCGTCGACGAGGGAGAGTGGCTTGCGTACTCAGTAGAAGTCGATCAGACTGGCGACTATGACGTGCAGCTCACGGCCCGGTCTGTCAACGCAAATGCGCGCGTTCGCGTCGAGATCGACGGGCAGTAT
Organism: Bacteroidota bacterium; assembly: GCA_020437385.1. Taxonomy (GTDB): domain Bacteria; phylum Bacteroidota; class Rhodothermia; order Rhodothermales; family JABDKH01; genus JAGQWL01. Next base: position 7,444 of record JAGQWL010000154.1, on the reverse strand, counting down.
GCGGCGCGGTTTGTTCGCTTGTCACCGACGGCCGACGGTGCGTTCAAGACGAGCACGGTTGAGGGCGTGTCACTGACGGCGGGTATTCATGAGCTTCGGCTGATTGCCGAAACATCCGGTCCTGAATTGCATCGTCTCGCTTTCGTCGCAGGTGCGGCGTCGTCGACGATGGTCGACAATGACCAAGCCGCTTCCGAACTGGGACCGAGTCATCCGAACCCCTTCGTCTCGACGACTCAGATCTCCTACACGCTCGCAAACCCGGGGCCCGTTTCCCTCGCCGTATTTGACACGCTTGGGCGACAGGTCGCAACCATACTGGACGATGTTCAGCCTGCCGGAGAAAGCGACGTGGTCTTCGATCGTGGCTCGCTTGCCGACGGTGTCTATTTCCTCGTCCTCGACGCCGATGGGGATCGCTCCACCCAGCCGGTGCACCTCGTCGGTCGGTGATGATTCAGGTCGCTCGTGCGTGGGTCAGCTCCGGAAGGAGCGCTGCGACGGCGTCCAGCAGTCGGTCCATGTCCGCGGTGTCGTTGTAACCCTGCGCTGACGCGCGCAGATACCAACGACCGCGCACTTCCGTGACGGGTACCTCGATCCGGTAATCATCGTACAGTCGGCGCTTCAGTTCGTCGCCGTCCAGCGGTGGAAGCGGATGGGCACACATCTGCGAATACCACTTCGGATCATCCGGTACGAGTGGTTCCGTTCCAACGAGCTCGATCATACGCGATCGATAGTGGCGAACCAGCTCGTGGCAGCGGATTCGAACGGCGTCCCAATCGTTTTCGTTCATGAAGCGGATCGCCGCTGGAATGCTGAGGTAGGCCGAGATGTCGTACGTGCCCACGAACTCGAGCTCCTGAACGAACGGCGAATCCGGCGCGGACTTGTCGCCCCAACTTACCACGAGCGGACCGATGAGGTGCTGCGACTCGGCACGGCCGTACAGGAAGGCGCTGCCCTTCGGCGTCATCATCCACTTGTGGCAGTTCCCGGTGTAGAAATCCGCACCGAGCTTGTCGAGATGGAGGTTGATCTGACCCGGGCAATGAGCGCCGTCGATGACGGTTATGATTCCCTCGGCGCGTGCCCGTGCGATCAACGCTTCAACGGGAAAGGTGATCGCAGTCGAAGACGTGATATGACTCAGGAACAGGACCTTCGTTCGATCGGTGCGGCCGCTCCAGACCTGCTCGATGAAGTGTTCGGCCGTCGAAATGGGAAGGTCGATGTGGCGACGGATGTACTTCGCACCGGTCAAACGCTCGACCTTTTCCCATGCCCGATCGAGGGCACCGTATTCGAGATCGGTCGACAGAATCTCATCCCCGGGCTCGAGCTCGAGTGTCTGCGCAACGATGTTGATTCCAGTGGTCGCGTTCGGAACGTAGACGAGGTTGTTGGCTTCCGTCCCGAGAAACGCGGCAAGAGCCGACCGGGACTCCGCCATCAGCTGCGGGAATCGCCGGTTCAGGAACTCGACGGGCCGCGCTTCGAGCTCACGCTGCCACTGTTGATACTGGTCGAATACCGGCCTGGGGCAGGCGCCGAAGCTGCCGTGATTTAGGAACGTATAGTCCGGATCGAGCTGGAAAAAGCGAATGAGGTCGGACGGCATGTGGGTACGGGTTGGTTCGCGCGAGCGGCGCTCGCGCGGAGTCGAAGAAGATAAGAAGATAGGAAGATAGGATCCGCTCGGAACGAGCCGCGTCGTCGCGAGCGACGGCGTTCTCTTGTCGGCATTTCAAGAATCGTGGAGTCGTCGATTCGTGGAATCGTGGCCGTCGCGGACGCGACCTGCCGCGTTGTGGCTAGCGGCCACGAATCCCCGAGGCCCTCTGATAAGTGTCAACTGACAACTTCGCGAGCGAAGCGAGCGACCCTGCACCATTCGCGCGCGCCGTACGGACCACCATTTCGATTGTTACAGACACACGGTGTGACGAACGGAAATATTGTTTGACGAAAATCAACTTTCGAGTGACGAACCGTGCAACTGGAATTTGAAGGGCCTCGTAACGGGTCATAAATCAAAACAACAACGCAGGTGAGCGCAAGTCACCTGACAGGAGGACAGCAGGTCTGTCCGCGCACACAACTCACTTCTATCTAACTCGCCCCATGAGAGGTGTATCAATGAAACGGTTCTCCCAATTCGGGATAGTGGCCATGGCTTTCTTCTTTGCCGTGAGCTCGGCAACAGCCGCCACGCCCGACCCTGACTCTCCCGCCAAAGCTGTGAACTGGAAGCAGTACAGCAACGCACTCGTAGACGGAATCAAGTCCGACAACCTTGGTGTTCGCGATGCCGCCATGCGACTCGCGATCCAGTACGCCGGCAAGGTGGATATCTCGCAGGCGTCCGTCGACCTCATGCGGATTTACCGCGACGCCGATTCGGACCAGGTACGACGCATGGCAGCCGTGACGCTGGCTTCAATCGACTCGGATTTTGCAGACGGCTATCTTCGCCTCAGCGCGGAGTTCGAGCGGAATCCGGCTGTGAAGCAGACGCTCCAGGCGCTTGTGGCAAACTGAACGAGAGATGCTTGACCACCCGGGACTTCACCCGCCCGGGGTCTGAAGGCGAGGCGTGCTGCGAAGTGCGCCTCGCCTTTTTTGCGTCAACACCATTTACGGCCGATCCCTGACGACTGCGTGCGACCGTCGCTTTGGGACGAACCGCGACAACGTCCTAATCATTCAGCGGTCGTGATGCCGAAACTGACGCCGTCAATGTTGCTCCCGCGATCTTCCTTCGTCGTGCAATCTCGAATGGCAGGAAGAGCAGCATGAAAAGCAGGAGCGCAATCAGCTCCAGAATCGGAATGTACCAGGGCCAGGCCGGCATGAGGTCCATGACCGTCGCGATGTCCGGCTTGTGGGCGAGGTAGAGGTAGTTGCTTCCGATCGTCGGATTCAGGAGCCCGACGACAAGCGCATACACATTGAGCCCCAGAAGCACCTCCATCACGCAGCGAATCGTTGGGCGGTAGCGGTCAACAAAAACAACAAAAAACCCCGCGATCACGAGCCCGCCGTGCGCGATCATTGTCTGAAAAAAGCGGAAGTGGGGATACCCGTAGACCCCGGCGTCCGGAGTAATCAGGGCTTGCAACGCACCGGCGACGCCTAGGAAATAGATAGGCCCGCGTATGCGCGGATGTTTTGTCGCAATCCCGAAGACCGTGATCCAGACCATGATGCTGCAGAGGTGGAGCGGCAGCATCCGGTCGAGGTTCCATGTGCCCCAATAGAGATTCCAGGCGTGCCACGAGAGCTCATTCACGAGCAGAATGGCAGCAAAACCAAGTCCGAGGCTGCGGCGCGATTGCGGGCGCCGTCTTGCAACCACAATTGTCGACATGCCGACAATCGCGAGCGCGAGCAGCGTGAACAGGTGGGCGGATCCAAACAGCTCAAACGCCCGACCCTGATAGTCGATGGCGAAGTACTGGCTCACGGTTCACTCCGTTGGTTTCGTCATTCGAACAGGCAGCGCCGGAGGACACTTCCGGCGGCAGTTACGCTCCAGCGGCAGTCGCTCTCCATCGGTAGTGCGTTGATCGGTACCGGAACCTGGCGTCGCAGCGACCTCAGGCTCATGGCACCGGCGCCGATTCCCGAAGTTAGCAAGAACCATGGCGTCTTGTCGAACCTTTGCCGCGGGGAGGCGTTTACAATGGCCTTTACACCATTGTCCCGGCCCACTCAATGCCCACCGACGTCCGGTCCCGGCTGCTGCAAGCAAAGTCTGTTGTCCTCACCACGCACGTCAGTCCGGACGGTGACGCGCTGGGTTCGGTCCTGGCCCTCGGGCGTTATCTGGAGGGCCGTGGCGCGAGAGTGGACTATATCCTTTCGGATGAGCCGGCACCTAATCTTGATTGGCTTCCTGGCATCGATGATCTTCAGTTCTTCGACGGATCGTTGCGTCAACGAGAGGCCATCGCCGCTGCAGATCTGATCGTAATCGCGGACACGAACGCGGCTCACCGGCTCGGATCGGTAGGGGACGCGATCCGCAACGCCTCCGCCGAAAAGATTCTCATTGATCACCACCCGGCGCCCGAAGGCTGGTTTGATCGATCCTTCGTTCGCGAAACGGCTTCGTCCACCGGTGAACTCATCTACGATCTCATCGAGCCGGATACCGATCGAATCGACGCAGCCATCGCGACGCTGCTCTATACTGCGATAATGACGGACACCGGTTCGTTCCGTTATTCGCACGTAACGCCAAGGGTGCATCGGATTATTGCCGACCTCATCGAACGCGGCGGATTGAACCCGGACGACATCCACGCGGCGCTTTACGATACCCGCTCGATCAACAGCCTCCGGCTTCTCGGTCGCGCGCTCGAGCGAATTACCCTCCTACATGGTGGTGTCCTGGGTTACATGGCCCTTCCGAAGTCGATCATGCAGGACGTTGGTGCGCAGAAGGGCGACACGGAGGGCCTGGTCAATCAGATCCTGTCCATCGACGGCGTTCAGGTCGCTGTGTTCTTTCATGAGATCGACAAGGGCACCAAAGTAAGTTTCCGCTCTCGCGGAGATTATTCGGTAACGCGCTGGGCACAGGCTTTCGGCGGTGGCGGACACCGGAACGCCTCTGGCGCGTTTATTACTGAGCCGCTGGAGCAGGTGGTGCCACGTGTGATCGCGGCTGCTCCGAACTATCTCGATTTGCCTCCTGACAATGAGGCTGAACTGTCCGATGAGGATCAGGCATACCTCTCGGAAATGTTAAAGCTGAAATCGCAAACCACATGAAGGTATCCGTTTCAACGATTGCGCCGGCAGAGCTCGACGTCGACCTGCTGGTTGTACCGGTCAATCTTGCAGGCAAGGCCGAGATCGGGGCCGCGATCGGACTCTCTGGAAAACTCTTTGACGCGGCCTTGTCCGACTTCTCCGCGAAGCTGGGCGAAACGGCTGTCTTCTATCCGGAAAAGAAATTCCAGTCACCGAGGGTTTGTCTTGCCGGATTGGGCGATGCCGAGGACGTGACCGTGGAGGCCCTGCGCCGCGCGGCCGCCGCCGCAGCGCCGTCGACTGCCAAGAGCGGAATCGAGACGGTTGGAATCGTCGTACCGGATTGCAAGGATGGAGCCGAGGCCGCGGGCGAAGCACTGGCCGTCGGATTTGTGCTCGGGCACTATCGTTTTGACAGGTACATGACGACGAACGATCAGCCGGTAAACGTGCCGGCGCGTCTCGTCCTTCAGTCCTCGCAGGCGGACAAGCAGGTGCGGGTTGGTGCCGAGCGAGGAAAGACCGTCGCGGAAGCCGTTTGCCAGGCACGGGATCTCGTGAATCTTTCTCCTGACGAGAAGACGCCGACGCTCCTGTCGAAGGCGATCGAGCAGACGGCCAAAAAGTCCGGTTTCACGGCCGTCACCTGGGACAAGGCCATGATTGAAGAAGAGGGCATGGGCGGTCTACTGGCCGTCAACCGCGGCAGCATGGAACCGCCGACGTTTACGGTGCTCGAGTGGCGTCCCGACAACGCGATGAACGACAAACCGATCGTGCTGGTCGGCAAGGGAGTCGTCTTCGATACGGGCGGGTTGTCCCTGAAGCCGACCAAGAACTCGATGGATCACATGAAGGCGGACATGGCCGGTGCGGCCGCCGTGGTTGGTGCCTTCCAGGCGATAGCCAAGCTCGAGATGCCGCTCTACATCGTCGGCCTGATACCCGCGACCGACAACCGTCCCGGCGAAAATGCATATGTGCCGGGCGATGTTGTAAAGATGCACTCCGGCAAGACCGTCGAGGTTCTGAACACCGACGCGGAAGGCCGCATGCTTCTTGCGGATGCATTGTCGTACGCGTCGTCCTATCGACCAGAGCTCGTCATTGACCTCGCAACACTGACGGGCGCCGCCGTCGTTGCGCTCGGCAATCACGTTGCCGCCGTGCTGACGAACGAAACTGACGGTGCATCGGACCGCGTGGATCAGATGCAGCGGGCGGCCCGCACAAGTGGGGACCGTGTCCACCCGATGCCGATGTTCGAAGACTACGCCGAACAACTCAAGAGCAAGGTAGCCGACCTTAAGAATGTCGGCGACAGCGGCGCGGGAACGATCACGGCCGCGAAGTTCCTCGAGAACTTCGTGTCCTATCCGTGGATTCACCTCGACATCGCCGGGCCGGCATTCCTTGATTCGCCGAACGGCTACCGTCCGGCGGGTGGCACCGGTTTTGGTGTTTACCTCCTCGTCAATTTCCTGCTTTCCAGAGCGAGCGGAAGGAAATCCCGCTGAAACGATGAAGCCGCGAATCGCCATATCAATGGGGGATCCCAACGGGATCGGGCCGGAGATTTCCCTCAAAGCGTTTGACGCCTTGAAGGATGAGCTGGAGGTCGTCCTGGTTGGCGATCGGGGAGCCTTTCAGGCGCACGCTGTCGTACTTGGTCGGACCATCGACGATATTACTCTTCGGGAGCCTGGCGGCGACGCGGGCTTTGGTGGCATCCCCGTTTCTTTTGGGGAGATCGAATCGGGTGCGGGCAGACGCGCCATGGAAGCGGTCCGAACGGCCGTCGAACTCTGTCGGAGTGGCGAGGCCGATGCCATGGTCACGGCCCCGATCTCGAAGGAAGCCATCACCCGGGCCGGCTATCCGTTTCCCGGGCACACTGAATACATCGCGCACCTGTGCGGCACGCGAAACGAACTGATGGTGATGGTTGCAGGCGATCTTCGCGTCGCCCTCGTGACGATCCACGTTTCGTTGCGGTCGGTCCCTCCATTGATCACGCGCGACCGCGTGGCTGCTCGCATTCGGCAGTTTGACGGTTCGCTCAGGCGGGACTTTGGCCTTTCGGCTCCGCGAATCGCGGTACTCGGGCTCAACCCACATGCAGGTGACGGAGGCGTCATCGGCGACGAAGAGCAGCGAACGATCCTGCCCGCCATGTCTGAAGCGGCGTCTGATGGCGTTGTCGCCGAGGGACCGTTCCCGGCAGACGGCTTCTTTGGAAGCCAGTCATACAAGCGGTTCGACGGCGTACTGGCGATGTACCATGATCAGGGACTTGTCCCGTTCAAGACGCTCTCGTTCAATCACGGGGCAAACTTTACGGCGGGTCTTCCGATCGTGCGTATTTCGCCCGATCACGGGACCGCGTTCGACATTGCCGGCAAGGGAGTGGCGAATGCGCATAGCCTTATCGAAGCCGCGAGGGAGGCCGTGCGGATTGCCGGCCGCCGACGCGAATTTCGCGAGTCATCCCGACAGGCGGAAGCAGCGCACTCGCACTCCGAATGAGGAACGTCAATCCGTATACGGTTCTCGCATCCGGGTATGACTTCATCATGTCGCACGTCGACTACCCCGGCTGGGCCGCGTACGTCGATGAGCTGATCCGTCGCTTCCATCATCTGAACGAGCGGCCAATCCAACTTCTGGAACTGGGATGCGG
>JAGQWL010000153.1 GCA_020437385.1 Bacteroidota bacterium | reverse complement strand
TTCTTCGCGAGGATCGAGCGTGACGAATCGCGAATGAACTCGGTGTGCACCTGCCGGAGTTCTTCTGCGGAAAGTTCTGCGGGGTCTTCGAGAAAGTGGACAGGGTCAAAGCGCGTGGCTGGATTCAGCGCCGCGCCTCGTCCGCGTCTGGCGACCGGAGCGGGGTTCGGGTCAGTCGGATGAGACGCATCACCCGGGTTGATGATCATGGGGAGTTGAGTGGATAGATGTGGAGAATCAATAGGGTCGGATCCGGCGCCACGTCTGCAAGATACACATATCTTGCACACATTTGTGCGATTGGGATGCGGTCCTGACTAAAACTATCGTGATGGTCAACAAAGGGCTTGTGCATATTGTTTTTCGATAATATCATATTGTTATTCAATAAGAGCGAATTGGTGAATGACATGAAAAAGCACTCGGTTGGCCGCGCCATCACTATGGTTGGCACAGGCACACGTATGTACGTGGACCTGTTGTGGTACATGGCTCTGATCTTGACAGCGCTATGGCTTCTTATTGCGGTCTGGTTGGTTGCCATCGGCGAATCCAGAGCCCTGCTAATGATGGTGACCTACTTTTCAGGAGTGAAGGCCGTTCTGGACGTTAGCGGGCTTTCGGGTGGGTCGATTTCGGAAGAGGTTCTTGTCCTTCGGAGGGTTTCCGCTCCATTCCTTTCGACAGATTCGACGATTACCGGCGTTTCGCTCCTTGCTTTCGCGATCGGGATCGTGCGGCTTATGGTTTTGCTGCTGGTACTTCGCCTGTTTCGTCGATTCAGTCACGGACTCGTCTCCGGGAGGGGCCCTTTCTTTCAGAACGCCGGAGGGGTGCTTCGTGTGTCTGGCGTGCTGTTGTTGCTGGGGTTCGGGCTCACGTTGTTGTTGAGTTGGGTCTACGGACTTCGGTTCAGTAATCCACTGGATGTGGCTGACGGTGTGAAAGTGATCGGCGTAACGATTCCGGGCGCATCCGTCATGTTCTGGTGTTCCATGGTCTGTTTCGTATTGTCCCAGGCTTTCGAGGCGGGTTTGTCGCTCCGTGAGGAACAGTCGCTCACGATATAACGACGAGGTCACAGAATGGCGATCGAAGTGAATCTGGACCGCATCCTGCTTGACCGAAGGATGACGTTGACGGAATTGTCGGATCGCGTGGGAATCACGCTGGCGAATCTGTCAATACTGAAGACGGGGCGAGCCCGCGCGATTCGGTTCTCGACGCTTGAGGCGATCTGCAGGGAGTTGGCGTGTCAGCCGGGGGACCTGCTCGCGTATCTTGAATCTTCAACTGATGCCGAGGCGAGCGACTAAGCGCCTTTGCAGCCAATTCGTGTCCGGCTTCCTGCTGCTTGTTCTGGCACAAGGTCATGGCACGGATGCCTTTGGTTTCGGTTCATGCGATTGATTAGGTTTGAACCGGGGCGGAGGTTCGGGAGGCCCCCGGTTGCTCGCCCCAGCTCAGCCCACCAACACAAATGGACAACGTCGTCATCATCGGCTCGTCCGGCCACGCCAAGGTAGTCGCCGACATCATCCTCGCCGAAAATCGCCTGAACCTCGTCGGATTCCTCGACCGGGACGGCGACACCGCCGCGGCCGTCCTCGGACTGCCGGTGCTCGGCAAAGACACGGACCTTCCCCTCCTGCTCGCGAGACACGAGGTGACCGGCGTCATCGTCGGAATCGGCGACAACTACTCCCGCGCCGCCGTTTCAACCCGCATCGCCGGCGAACTACCCGAAGTCAAGTTCTTTTCCGCCGTCCATCCCCATGCTTCGATCGCACGTGACGTCGCGATCGGCGACGGAACCGTCGTCATGGCAGGTGCCGTCGTGAATGCCGGCTGCAAAGTGAAACGTGGATGCATCGTCAACACCGGCGCGTCGCTCGACCACGACTCGACCATGCTCGACTTCTCCAGCCTTGCCCCCGGCGTCGTCACCGGCGGAAACTGCGTCATCGGGGACCACGCGGCAATTGGAATCGGAGCCGTCATCGCCCACGGCGTCACCGTCGGTGACCACGCCGTCGTTGGCGCCGGCTCCACCGTCCTCAAAGACATCGCCCGATTCTCCGTCGCGTACGGCTCACCCGCTCGTTTCGTCCGCGAACGTGCGGTCGGCGAAAAGTACCTCTAGAACCTGACCTCGAATGGGCAAGACGTCGGCCGGTAGCCTCCACCTTCTGTTCTTCCTGGTCGCTTTCCTGGTTGGCACCTCCGGCGTGATTGGCGCGGGATGTAGCGCCCAATCCGGCGCTTCCGAAACGCCGGTTCCAACCCCCGATCCGAGACCTCAGAACTACGTCTTCTTCGGCTTCGATCATGAACTCGCCAGAGACAGCACGTTTCTGAACGGTCCATTCGATGGAGCCCAGCTCCGATACTTCTGGCGGCAGCTCGAACCTGCAAAGGACCAATACGACTTTGCAGAACTACAGGACCTTATGGACCTGCTGCGTGCCCATAACAAAGGCCTGTTCGTCCAGATTCAGGATGTCACGTTCAGCGAAAGAATACCGGCTCCGAACTATCTGACCGATGATCCGGAATACGGCGGCGGCGTCGAACGTAAGTACGAGCGCTACGGAACCGGCACGCCCGAGTTTGGCGGATGGGTCGTGCGTCGATGGGATCCGGCGGTAGTCGGTCGATTCTCGCGGCTACTCCACGCCCTGGGCAGCGAGTTCGATGGAGAGCTCGCGGGCATCAACTTCGCCGAAACGGCTCTCGACTTCGAACGGGAAGACACACTCAGCCCTTCCGGGTATTCCGCCTCATCCTATGCCGACGCCACGATCGCATTAATGGACAGCGCATCTCATGCCTTCTCCACAACCGTCGTCATCGAATA
>JAGQWL010000152.1 GCA_020437385.1 Bacteroidota bacterium | reverse complement strand
GAAGGCTGAGATGAGCGGAACGTCGATGGCAGCGCCGCACGTTACCGGTGCTGTCGCACTGTACCTCGCCAAGCATCCGAATGCGACGGCGGCTCAGGTACGGGACGCGCTCGTCACGTCTTCGATGGATGTTGTTCGCAACCAGCCGTCCAACACGACCAGCAATCTGCTGTGGCTTGGAAACCAGGTCGAGAACCCGGGCTTCAAGCAGGGCAAGTCCAACTGGTGGTCGAATGTCGATCCGTACTTCGAATCAATGGGCGGTGGAGACAAAGCGGCCAGGCTGAGCTCCGGCAACACGCTGGCGCAGTCCTTCCCGGCAACTGCCGGCACGACGTACCGCGCGAACATCAGCTACAAGGTCGAAGGCGCTCCGTCATGGGCCGGATATGGATTCGACTACAGGGATGCGAACGGTAACGAGATCAGCGAGTCTGTCGCATCGTTCAACAAGCTGCAGCTCTCGTACGGCGACCTCGAGTTGACCGGAACGGCTCCGGAAGGAACCAAGTCGATCAGCCTGTGGATCACCACGAATGGCTGGGGCAAGCTGTACGTCGACAACGTCGAAGTGTACGCGCAGTAAGGCGACTTTTAAGACAGGTTCTGCCTGCAAAGCAGGAGTCCGTTCTTCGGGCTCCTGCTTTTTTTTGGACCTGGTTTAGGAATGAAAGAATGAATGAAGGAAGGAAAGAATGAAGGATGCTCACTTCGCTCGCGAAGTTGAGAGTTGAGAGTTGAGTTGACAGAATCCAGGCGCGGTCATTGCTCCGGATTGAGGCTGAGGCTCTTAGACTCCTAGACTCTTAGAATCCTGGATTCCTTTCCACCCGGGCCAAGACACTTTTGCCTCGCGTGAGCATGGTGTACGCGAGATCCACGATTCAACGACTCTTCGATTCCACGATTCTTGAATCGACGTATGCATCGTGGATGCCACTGCGGCTCGCGATGACATCCAACCAATCTTATCTTCTTATCTTCTTCGATTCCTCGTTTCCACGTAACGAGGGCCCCGATTCAGCTTTTCACGAAGGTCCGGAGGACGAACCAGACGTTCTCCTTGCGCTCGCGGAGCCGGCGCGAGAAGTACGGCAGCCACTCCGTTCCGTAGGGAACGTACACGCGCATGTTGTACCCCTCGTCCGCGAGTTGCTGTTGTGTCGACGGTCGCATGCCGTAGAGCATCTGGAACTCAAACCGATCCCGGTCGACGTTGTTGGCTGAAACCCACTCCTTAGTTGCGTCGATCAACTTGTCGTCGTGTGTGGCGATGCCGGGATAACGCGCGTCCGCAATCAACATCTTCATGTACTCCAGATACGCATCGCGGATGTCGGACATCCGCTGAAGCGCCAGGTGCGCAGGCTCCTTGTATGCGCCTTTGCACAAACGGACGCGCGCTTTCAGCTCACACATCCGCTCGATGTCGCCGCGCGTTCGTTTCAGGTACGCCTGAAGTACGATGCCGACATTGTCCGGGTACTCCGGATAAACTGTTTCGAACAAGGAAATTGTTGATTCCGTGATATCGGTCCCCTCCATGTCGAGCCGAACAAAAACACCCTTTTCAACCGCATGCCGCAGGACGGCGCGTAGGTTGTCCACGCAGAAAGATTCGTCGATCTTCTGACCCAGCATCGAGAGCTTGATCGAGATATTGCGGTCAACGTTCGTCCGCTCGTGTTCGACCGAAAGGCGATCAATCAGCAGGATGTATTCGTCGCGCGCACGGGCGGCGATGTTCCGGTCCTTGACATACTCTCCGAGCAGATCGACCGTTGTGTGAAGTCCGGATGCTTTCAGGCTGTTCAGGACGGGGATGGTTCCGTCCAGATCTTCGGACGCGACGAACCTGCGGGCAACACGAAACGGAAGCCTCATCGGGAATAGAAGGGATTTGATTTGCTGGTCGAAACGACTCGCGGGAATATAGCAACGGAATTCCGGATAACCCGAGGCCCGTCAAGTGCTGAGTGCGGCATCCAGATCCGCAATGAGGTCCCTCGAAGACTCCAGTCCGATCGACATTCGAATCAGATTGTCCGGCGTCACGGACGCCGGCCCCTCGATGGACCGCCGGTGTTCGATCAGACTTTCGGTTCCACCAAGGCTCGTCGCACGTTGGAAAACGCGCGTCGTTGACACAATCTCGAGCGCACGGGCGGCACCTCCGTCGACGAGAATCGAGATCATGGCACCGTAGAGGCGCATCTGCCGTTTTGCAGTTTGATGGCCAACGTGCGTGACCAGCGATGGATGCAGCACATCGACCACGCGAGGATGCGAGGAGAGGTGCGACGCGATCGCGGCAGCGGATTCACACTGGCGCTCGAGGCGCACTGCGAGCGTCCGCAACCCGCGCATCGTCAGCCAGCACGAAAACGGATCGAGAACCGCTCCCGCCGACGTCTGATACGATCGAATGCGCTCGGCGTCGTCGGCTCCGGCAGAAACAACCGCACCCCCAAGCACATCCGAATGTCCCGAAAGATATTTCGTCAGGGAATGCACCACATAGTTGGCTCCGAACTCGAGCGGACGTTGAATGAGCGGCGTGGTCCACGTTCCGTCCACGGCCCATGTTACTCCCCGCTGTCGGCAGATCCGTCCGACGGTCTCGAGGTCGGTGATCTGAAGCTGCGGATTCGACGGCGTTTCGACCCAGACCAATTTCGTATCAGCCGTCAGTGCCGCCAGGATCGATTCTTCGGAAGTCATGTCCGCCGACGAATACGAGAGTCCCCAACGGGTGCCGAACTCCGCAAGCAGATGGCGGACGCCATGGTACACGTCGTCCGGGATGACGACGTGCGAATGCGCGGGCAGTGTCGCAAAAACGGCAGCCGCGGCCGCCATTCCGGATGCAAACGCACACGCCGAATGGCCGCCTTCCAGCCTGGCGAGAATGTCTTCGAGCGAGCTGCGTGTCGGATTTCCGCTCCGCGTGTAGGAGTATTCAGCCGGGTACGATCCGTCGATTCCACGCTGAAACGTGGTTGACAGCTGTATCGGGTCGACGAGGTCTCCGGTGGGCGACAGTCCGGTGCACCCGGCGTGCGCCAGGATTGTTTCAAGATCGTTCATGGCTGAATCTGCTTGTTGGTTCAAGAAGATATCCACGGCGGTGCTATCTTGTTTCGAGCATGCGGCCGCGCGACCGAATGCGTGGTCAAACGCTCAAAGTAAGCCGATGCGCATATGTCTAGTATTGAAGACCTGAGAAAAGAGTATGTCGTTGCGACCCTTGACAAGGGCAGCGTCGATGCGGATCCGATCCGGCAATTCGAGAAGTGGTTCGACAACGCCCGACAGGCTGGTGTCGACGAGCCCAACGCCTGTCTGCTGGCGACGGTGTCGGCGGACGGCCGCCCGTCGGCGAGGGTCGTGCTCTTGAAGGGATTCGACGCGAGTGGCTTCAGCTTCTATACGAACTACCAGAGTCGGAAGGGAAAGGAGCTGGGCGCCGATTCGTTTGCAGCCCTGACGTTCTGGTGGAAGCCGCTCGAGCGGCAGGTTCGAATTGAGGGAAGCGTCGAAACCGTTTCGACGGAGGAGTCTGATCGCTACTTCTCGAAGCGGCCGCGGGGCAGCCAGATCGGTGCCTGGGCGTCGCACCAGAGCGAGGTGCTCGCATCACGGGACGTACTCGAGAAACGCATTGCGGAAACCGAACAACGATTCGCGGGGAGAGAGGTGGAGCGGCCGCCGCACTGGGGTGGCTATCTGGTGGTTCCAGATTCGATTGAGTTCTGGCAGGGACGGCAGAGCCGCCTGCACGATCGGATTCGTTATCGACTGGTGGACGGGCACGGCTGGATCATTGAGAGGCTGTCGCCCTAGTGCGTTTGACGTGCCTGTCGGTGGCTTCGTCGACATCTTCCATCGTCGCGACCCGCCACAACGGCAGCCCGAGATTTCCGCTCTTCGTTCGATTGAACGTGGCGCGGAGTACAACCTCCTTGTCTGACGTATCCGCACCTTCAAACGAGTAGAAGCCCCAGCGGAAGAACCAGGTCACGTCGGCCGGATCGAGGCCGTGCTCCCTCCCGATCTGCTCGACGACGTATCGCGCATCTTCCGTCGTGCTGAGCCCGCGGTTTTCCGCCACTTCCTGGACGACAACGGTATGTGGTCGCTTCTCGTCCGTAGCCGCGAAGATCCAGATTCGTGTTTGCGAATGTCGGGCGTAGCCCTGCCACTCAAATAGTGAATCGGCCACGATCTGCGAAGCGGCTGAATGGGGCGCGACGGCGGCGGTCAGGAAGGCGGCAGCCCGAGCGGTGCGCAGGAATCTGGAGCGTATGGAATTTCGCATGGCTTGACCCGTGAAGACGGCGACTAAGTGGTAGACACGGGCCCATCCGCCACATAACCTCAGCTTCATCGAACCTTCTCGCTTCGGACAGATTCGGCGCGCACCGTCCGCCGCCCCTCCGATCGAATCCGCAGGTATTCTCGCTTTTCGGGGGCCGGCAAGCCGCATTAATTTGCCCTTCGCGTGCGCGTCTCAAAATGAGACAACGCTTGGCGCCCATTGGCGCGGCGGGCGGAGCGACCGACGCTGTGTGGCTTAAGCTGGGGGTGCGTGGGCCGATAATCGACGTGTACAATTTCTCGTCGTGTAAGCACTCAAACCGCCTCTTCCGAGCGGCCGATGCATCTACTTGCCAGATACCTGCGCGTACTGCTGGGGGCAGCACTGCTGACAGTTCCTGTCGGAGCCGTCGCCCAGCAAGTACTCGAACTCGATCCTTCGATCGCGGTCACCCAGTACCCACGTCAGGTATGGTCGGGCGACAACGGGCTGCCGCAAAGCTCTGCGACGGCCATTGCGCAGACGCCGGATGGATTCATCTGGGTGGGGACGCAGGACGGACTCGCACGTCTCGACGGCGTCGAGATGACGGTCTTCGACAAGTACAACGACAACATCCTGAAGAATACGGTCAGCTCGCTGTACGTGTCGCCGACCGGCGATCTCTGGATCGGCTCCTGGGAAGGCGGCGTCACGCGCTACGACGGTACCGACTTCGAGAACCCGGAAGCGCTCGCCGAGATCAGTGACGTCACGGTCAACGCCATCACCGGAAGCCTCACGGGTGACATGTGGTTCGGAACACGAGATGGCGGACTCTTCCGCTATCGCGACGGCAAGCTCGATCACTTCACCGTTGAGAACGGGCTGCCCAGCAACAATGTCACAGCGTTGATGGTCGATCGAGACGGCCAACTGTGGATCGGAACCAAGGACCACGGTTATGCAGTCTACGACGGGCAGCTCTTCTCCGCACACGGGTCGAACATTCCGGACCTGAAGGCGACAACGGTCAAGGCCATTGTTCAGTCTGCACACGGAGACGTTCTGCTCGGCACGGATGCGGGGCTGTTTCGGTTGAAGGATGGCACATCACGGAGCATCCAGCGTGTTGAGGGTTTCCCACATCTCGAGGTGTTGTCGCTGGTTGAGGACAACGTTGGAACGCTCTGGGCCGGAACGGCAGACGACGGGCTCTATCGGATTACGGATTCGGGGATTTCATCGCTTTCGGTCGAAAACGAGTTCATCTACAACAAGATCAACGCTGTTTTTCAGGATCGAGAAGGAAGCCTGTGGGTCGGCACGGACGGCGGCGGTCTTTGCCGCATCGGCCCGGCAAAGTTCCTGATCTACTCGAGGCTCGAAGGCCTGTCGCACAATACCGTCTGGCCCGTTTACGGTGACGACAACGGCGTCCTGTGGATCGGCACGGAAGGAGGCGGTGTCAATCGCCTCAAGGACGGGAAGTTCACGAACTTCACCGTCAAGGATGGACTGGCCGGCAACGACGTTCGGTCGATTTCAGGGCAACGCGATGGGAGCGTCTGGTTCGGTACGACCGAGGGGTTGAGTCGCTACAAGGATGGTGTCATCGAAACCTTCTCGGCAAAAGATGGCCTGAAAGAAGACGCGATTCCCTTGTTGTACACCGACTCGCGAGATCGGCTCTGGATCGGATATTTCTATGGCGGACTGCAGTGGTACGCCAACGGCAAGTTCCACTGGTTCACCGGACCGGAGGACGAGGACAAGGACCACGTCGGTTTGTCGAGCAACATCGTGTCCGTCATGATGGAGGGAGCGAACGGGGACCTCTGGGTGGGCACGTTCAACGCCGGGCTCAACCGAATATTCGGTGACAAGGTTGTCGACAAGTACACGCGAGACAACGGTCTGCAAAGCGATTACGTCACGGCGCTTTACCAGGATGTAGTTGGCATCGTCTGGATCGGGACGCGCGACGGCGGTCTGCATCGACTCGAAGGCGACACGATCACGTCCATCACGACAAAGGACGGGTTGCACAACAACACCGTTCAGCACATCGTTGCCGATGGCCAGGGGAATCTGTGGATGACCTCCAACCAGGGTCTGTTCCGGGTGAGTCGCCACGAGCTGAACGAGTTTGCACAGGGAAAGCGAAAGGAGGTCACATCGGTTTCGTACGACCTTTCGGATGGACTTCTGAGCAACGAGTTCAACGGAGGTGTCCAGCCCGCGGGATGGAAAAGCATCGACGGGCGGCTCTGGTTTCCGTCGAACAAGGGGCTGGTATCCATAGACCCCGCGCACATCCCGGTGAACGAGATTCCGCCGAAGGTTGTTGTCGAGTCGGTAACAGCGGACGGTGCGCCCGTGCGCGATGGAGACACGCTACCGCCGGGAGTCAAGCGACTTGAGTTTCGCTACGCAGCGCCGAGCTTCATCGCGCCGCAGCGGGTTCGGTACGAATACATGCTGGAGGGTGTTGACGACGCCTGGCAGCGAGCCGGCGGGTCGCGTGTCGCGAGCTATACGAATATTGGCCCCGGGCCCTACAAGTTCAGGCTGCGCGCCGCGAACAGTGACGGCGTGTGGTCCGAAACGGAGGAGGTGTTCTCCTTCAGCATGCGGCCGTTCTTCTATCAGACGATCTGGTTCCTGCTTTGCTGCGCGCT
>JAGQWL010000151.1 GCA_020437385.1 Bacteroidota bacterium | reverse complement strand
TCAAGAATCGTGGAGTCGTCGATTCGTGGAATCGTGGCCGTCGCGGACGCGACCTGCCGCGTTGAGGGTAGCGGCCACGAACCCCCGACCGAGACGCCATTCTGACAACTGACAACTGACCTCTGACAACTTTGCCAAGCACTGCTCACTTCGCGAGCGCGCCCATTCATTCTATAAGCCCAGCCGCCTTCCCAATCTGCACCGCCTGCGTACGCCGCCGTGCGCCGAGCTTGTCGAACAGTCGCTTCACGTGGGTCTTGACGGTGTTCTCGCTTACGAAGAGCCGATCCGCGATCTCCCTGTTGCTGAGGCCCTCTGCAATCTTTTCCAGAATCTCCAGCTCTCGCGGCGTAATACCGAGTTCCGCCACGCGTTGTTCATTCCTTGTAAACGTTTCCGTCACTTCGACCGGGACTGCTACAGGAATCTCGACAGGAACCGCAATTGGAACTTCAACCTTCCGTACCACAATCCGCTCCTTTCTGCCGGTGATCCGCTGGCCGAGCCAGATGCCGACGCCCGCGAAGACTGCAGCCACGAGTCCGCCGTATATCTCCACCGAGTGAGAAACCACGAGCCATCGATATTCGATGAGGCGCATGACGGTGATGGTCACCCCTGCAATGAGTCCGAAGATGAGAATAGAGCGCGACAACCTGGTGGGTCGAGGCTGGTGAGTGTGCTTGGCGGATAGGATCAGCCGTGCAAATTCGATAAAACGGCGGCAGATCCCAAGCATGCCGCGATGAGTGGCTTTCAGCACTTTCCGTCTTCATTCAATCATCCTCGGCCTCGTCGGATGGTTCGAGAGCAGAGTCCGGACGGGATTGGTGTCCGCGTGATTGCGAGATCAGAAGTGGTTGCAGATGTTGCAATTTTGCAACGAGCAACAACGGCCTGGCGACGATTTCAGCCGTGAAAACAGCGGATCGCTGCCGGGAGTAAGAACAGACTTGACTCGCGTTGTCTCAAGAAGTACGATCATTTTCACGGGTGCATTCGTCGGCACCGTGAAAGTCGAAGTTCCAAACACTCCAACGCAAGAGGTTCAGCATGACGCGTGTTCCTGTAGTGGGCGTGATGATTTGTTTGATGGTCGGAATAATCGGGTGCCGATCGAACGAGGCGGTCTCTCAGACGAGCCCCACTCAAACACTTCCATCTCCGTCGGAATCGATACTGCTGGAGCCGATCATCGAAATCGATGAGTCCAGCGGTGGGCCCCTGCTCGGCACGATCGGGGACCAGGCGTTCGGGGCGGACGGGCAGATCTATGTGTCCGACTATCAGTCCGCCCAGGTGCACGAATACAAAGCGGATGGTCATTTCGTGCGCTCGCTTGGTCGGCAGGGCGACGGACCGGGAGAGTTCCAGATTGCTTCGATGTTACAAACCCGTGGCGACACGCTTTACGTTCAGGATAATCGACTCAACAGGCTTTCGGTTTTTGAGCAGAAGACCGGTGAGTTCATTCGGTCGCAGGGTTTGATGTTTGACGAGCTCAGGCCGTATCAAATGATCGGCATCACAGATGATGCGGTGGTCTTGACGTTCAGCCGACCCGCGCCGTTCGGCGAGGCTCCTGCAGATGTGCAGAATGACGACATCCGACTCGTTCCGCTTGTGTCCGGCAAGATCGATTCCGCGCCGACGATCTGGCGAACGCCCGGCATAACCTGGAAGCCGATCGAGGTCAACGGGATGAAGATGCTGCGCAACATGCCGCTGAGTCCGGCGTCGTCGTGTGTGTTTGATGCTGATCGCGGATGGTGCGGCTACTCGACCTCGCTGACGTTCAACAGCTTTTCTATGAACGGTGATTCGCTGATGACCGTCAAGGTTGAGGCGGAGCCCAAACCCGTCACCGAAGCGGATCGGGAAAAGATCCTCTCGCGCATAACGAACCCGGCACTTCGGGAGCAGATGATCCTGCCGGACGTGCACCCGGCCTTTGCCGGCAAACTCCTGGTCGACGGAAGCAGCCGACTCTGGGTGCGACGTGGTGCCACTGAAGATGGGAGGACAGAGTACTGGATAATCGATCCGGAAAAGGGCGCGACAAAAAGCGTCATTCTTGCGGATGGTGTGCTGCTCAACGCCATCAGCGGCGACAGAGTTGTTGGTCGCGTGTCGGCCGCCGATGGACAGCAGTCGGTTCGAGTGTACGCGGTACCTTAGTCGCGTGATCGTAGATCACGCTCCGGAATGAAGGAATGAAGGAATGAAGGGAACGAATGCTAGAATGAGGGAATGGGGGCCGCTCGCTTCGCTCGCGAAGTGAGTTGTTCGGATCCCATGACGGCCGTCGCCTTGCGACCCTAGTTTCTGCGTCCTTTCGCTCCTACTCTTCATCTCCTCGACCTTCACAGATCACGGGACCGAAGAAAAGGAAAAGGTGGGAAGATGGGGGCGTCGCGATTCGAGGCCACGTCCCAATGAGTTCCCGAGGGTTGTTCGTGCGCTGCGAAGAAACCGTTGTGGCTCGGGATAACATCTGACACGTGACAACTGACCTCTGACAACTTCCCTCCTACGCCTCACTTACTACTCGCACGTCCGCGTCCTTCGGCCATGGCAACGTCGATTCGATAAAGCCGATCACCAGGGTCGTGACAAAGATCAGCAGGAGAGGAAGCCAGAGTCCGACGCCGGACAGGGCCGTAGTGAGTCCGTCGATCAACGAAGACGCGACAACGTTCAATACAAGGACCATTGCCGTCCACAGGATCGCCGTCGGCAGCGGTTCGCGTGAGCCCGGTGCCTTGAAGTAGTGCGGCGCCAGCATCAGGAATACTGCCGGGGCGGCGAGCGAATAGAGTACAACTGTCACTGTCGTCGATGCAAACGCCGCGAGTGCCAGGAGCAGGAGTAGCAGCACGCTCCATCCGACCATCGGGTACTCGACCCATCGCACGAAGGATCGTCCAGGTTGCTCGTGCCACACTCCTGGCTCGGCCGTCGGAATCGCCGCCGCGACATCCGCTGCCCACTCTCGGATCGACTCGCCGTTGCGCCAGTCGCCGCTATGGGTCCGGGCCATCGCCGCGGCGGGAAACCCCTTCACGTCCGGCTCAAGCCTTCCTCCGAATGTTACATGGTCCAGTGC
This sequence comes from Bacteroidota bacterium, assembly GCA_020437385.1. Classification (GTDB taxonomy): domain Bacteria; phylum Bacteroidota; class Rhodothermia; order Rhodothermales; family JABDKH01; genus JAGQWL01. Next base: position 4,268 of record JAGQWL010000151.1, on the reverse strand, counting down.
CCCGATTCGATCGGTCAGGGCGGCGATCTGTGCCGGCGGACGAATCGCTCCGTTTTCCGCAGAGTCATCCAGCGGGCCGCTCGAGAAAAGCCAGACCGGCAGGGTGCGTAGAATGTCGACGTTTCGGCTGAGAAATCGTCGCAGTTCAGCGGGCCAACGGTTTGCGTACAGCGCACCGCCGGCGATGACCGCGTCGAAATCCGCCGGGCTGGATACGTCCTTCGCACGTGAGGCAACTACATCGAATCCGCGACTGGTCAGCTCTTCGCCGATCATGCGGCCGATGCCCGCAGTGCCCCCGTGCGGCGAAGCCCAGGTTACGAGAACGCGCATGGCAGCGGATGATCAAAGTGCAGAAAGACTCCAATCGGAATGTGTGTTCCCCGCCGGGTCCGCGGTATCGGGAGTTCCCTTGATTACTTGACGGACAAATTCCGTCGCCCCGGCAGGTAACGAGCTTCTACTCGACGGTAGCCTGCCCTATCACACGACCTCATCCTCACCGAACTCGAGCACGGGCCCGCGATATCCGAAGATCCGCTTGATCCACTTCACCAACGTGGGCGACTGCTTCCGCACGTACCACTGATCCGCCGCGCGTCGAACGCCTAGCGCGTAGGTTGGGTACGGATGAATCGTATCGGATAACTTCCGCAGTGACACGCCATTCCTCATTGCCAACGCACACTCACCAATGAGGTCGCCGGCACGGGCACCGACGATGTCCACGCCGTAGATCTTTCCGTCGCGTTCACGTGCGTGCACCTTGATGATCCCTTCGCCGCACCCTTCGGTTACCGCCCGATCGATCTTCGAAAAAGGGAAAGTGTACGTTCGAAACCGGGTGCCCGCTTTTCGCAGCTCGTCGACGGTACGTCCGACGTGTGCCAGCTCCGGATCCGTGTACGTCACCCACGGGACGTTCCGCTTGTCGATCTTCATCGGGAGCTTCAGCAGCGCGTTGGTTGCTGCCACCTTTGCCATGTGTTCACTCATGTGAGTGAACTGATATCTCCCGGTCACGTCGCCAACTGCGAAGATGTGGCGGATGTTGGTTCGGCAGCGGTCGTCGACCGTGATACCCTGTTTACCCGTCTCGACTCCAGCGGCCTCAAGGTTGAGTGAGTCGTAGTTCGCCCGTCGGCCCGTAGCGACGAGCAGCGCGTCGGCGGAAACAGAAAGGGACGATCCGTCACGCTCCAGGTTGAGTCGGACCCCGGTTCCATTTTCGGCGGATTTCACCTCCGCGCCCAACACAAATTCGACGCCGTCGCGGGACAGGGCGTTCTGTACCACCCTGGCAAGGTCAGGGTCATCGTTGGTGAGAACCCGATCGGCCTGATCGATCACCGTCACCTCAGTTCCAAGCCGGGCGAACGACTGCGCCATTTCGCATCCGATGGGTCCGCCGCCGATGATGGCCAATGATCGCGGCTGTTCAGTCAGCTCGAAAAGCGTCTCGTTCGTGAGATATCGCACCGAGTCAAGCCCTGGGATGGGAGGCACGAAGGGTTTGGCGCCAGTCGCGATGACGAAGTAACGACCGGATACCGTCCGATCGTCGGGTGCGTCGCCGCCCGAAGACGCGGGTGAAGCGGACAGGCGGATGGTGTGTTGGTCCACAAAAGCTGCGCGCGCGGAGACGACCTCAATTCCGAGTCGCTCGAGGTTCGGTGGTGCATCTGCGTCTTCGTAGATCTCGTCGCGTACACGACGGACGTGTTCAAGCACGTTCCTGAAGTTGATGTCGACGGGTTGATCCGTCAGTCCGAACTTGCCGGCAGTACGAATCTCTTGTGCGACCTTTGCCGCTTTCAGCAGCGTCTTGCTCGGCACACATCCGGTCCACGTGCAGTCGCCACCGAGGCGATCCGCCTCGACCAGCAGTGTTTTCGCGCCGACTGTGACGCCGAGTCCTGCGGCAGTCAGCCCGGCAGCACCTCCGCCGATGACGATGAGGTCGTAGTCAGGTTTCACGAGGGCTGGGGGAAGAATCGTGGAATGGTTGAGTCGAGTCTCGGATCTCGCGTGCGGCTCCGGTGACGCGAGACGTATTGGCCCCGACAGGTGGACACGCGTTGATGGATGAATCTACGAGTCGCAGAATCTGTGATTCTGCGGAATCGAAGAAGATGGGAAGATAGGAAGATAAGAGAGGTCGCTGCGGTTCGATCAAACGGTCCTTCGAGCTCCCCGCGAGATGGCCGAATCACGTCTCAGCTCTGCACGCGGGATGAGAGGCCGCTCTCTTTCATTCTTTCACTCCTTCATTCCTTCATTCATTCTTTCGTTCCTTCCGAATAGGCATACATGCCGAACATCGTGCCGACAAACCCGCCCGCTTCCTTCGTGCTCAGGATCTTTCCGTCTTCGTCACCTTTCAGAAGGATCCACTCATCGGGCGTCGTTCCGTAGTAGAAGTTGTAGCGATCGCCGCGTGCCTCAATCTTCAAATAGATGGGCCCTGGTCCGACCGGTGCCAACGGCACCGATGCAACGATCACCGGCTCGTCGCTTGCTGATCCGGCTTCCTTTTCGAGCTGAACGATGGGTCCGTTATCCGCGAGCGTCACGGCGAGCAGGTAATAGTGGTCGTCATTCTGAAACGCGACGAGCCCGGCCTTGTCGGCTGGCGCATCGGGTTTGTAATACATCGCTGTCGACGCAGACGCGTTCAGGTGCTGCTGACGTCGACCCACGAAGGAGGGTTGCATCTGTTTGCCGATGGGTTCGTCGCGGGCAGTCAGCACCAGCCGACCCCGCACCTCGGTCAAACTGTACCACGATTCGCGTGGCGTGCGGATGAAGTTCCAGTTCATCTGCAGCGCATCCGCATCGAAATCGTCCCGGTAGGTGAAGTTGCCGTACGTCGGGATCGGCGCGTCGGGTTGCGCGGGAAGGTCGGGCCGCCTGTGCACGTAGGGGACGGTTTCGTCACCGCGCGCGATGATCGGCCATCCGTTCTCCCATTCGACCGGCATCAGGAAGGTTTCGCGTCCGGTGTTGTAGTAGTCGCCCTCGTACGGCCGAACACCAAGAAACACCGCCCACCATTCGCCGTTCGGCAGCTCGACAAAGTCCGCGTGTCCCGTGGAGGTGATCGGATTCGGGCGCAAGGGATCGAGATGCCGCTGTGTCAGAATCGGATTGCCCCCAAACGGAACGTACGGTCCGACGACGTTCTCACTGCGGAAGACAACCTCCGAGTGTTGGTCCCCCGTTCCGCCCTCCGCGCAGATCAGGTAGTACAGTCCGTCGACCTTGTAGATGTGGGGCGCCTCAATCCAGATCGGCTTTTTCGACAGGTCGACACCGCCGTCAACGATGACGGAACGCGGACCAGTCATCGTGCCATTTTCAACGTCGAGCTCCTGAATCCAGATCGCGCGGTGACCGGAGTAAAGCGGATCGTAGTCCGGCGGACCGTTGTTCACGACGTACGCCTTTCCGTCGTCGTCAAAGAAGATCGACGGATCGATTCCGTCGAAGTCGAGCCAGACGGGATCCGACCACGGGCCCGCGGGATCGGATGTCGTGACGTACATGTTGCCACCGGCATCCGCGAGTGTCGTGATCATGTAGAAGACGCCGTCGTGGAAATGAATCGCCGGCGCGAATACGCCGCGGGAGATACGCAGGCTGTCGACCGGAAGCTGCGACGGCCGGTCGAGCACGCTTCCGATCTGCGTCCAGTTGACGAGGTCCTTGCTGTGAAAGATCGGTACCCCCGGGAAGTAGGCGAAGGATGATTGGACCAGGTAGAAGTCTTCGCCGGCGCGTGTGATGCTGGGGTCCGGATAAAAACCCGCGATGATCGGATTGTTGTACTCCGAGTCCGATGCGGGAAACTGGTCGTACACCGGATCCGAACCCGTGTACTCGAACCAGTCGAATTGCGGATTGGAGGAGGGCTGCCTCGACTCGCCGGCGCAACCAGCGAGAATCAGGGTGAGGGTGAGCGTGTGTGCGAGTCGTTGGGTCGTCATGGCAGTCGCACGATCTACGACCGCGCGGAAACGAGGAAGAGAAGAAGATAAGGTCGCGCGATCAGAGATCGCGCTCCGGAATGAGGGAATGAAAGAATGAAGGAGCCTGGTCCCTAGCGCGTGGACTCCCTGACTTCTCAGATTCCCAGACTCCCAGATTTCCCAGGCTCTCAGACTCAGAGACTCCCAGGCTCCCAGACTCCCAGGCTCTCAGACTCAGAGACTCCCAGGCTCTCAGATTCCCAGACTCCCAGACTCCTGGCCTCCTGGCCGCGTGGCCTC
>JAGQWL010000150.1 GCA_020437385.1 Bacteroidota bacterium | reverse complement strand
CGCGAGCGGAGCTCGCGCGGAATCGAGGAAGATAGGAAGATAAGAAGATAGGAGGGTAGGCTGGAAGGACTGTGCTATTCTATGACGGGTGAGGCTGACGCGACCGCGAGGTAAAGACTGTTTCGCACTCGCTTCGCTCGGGCGGAAACGAAGAAGCCGTGTCGCGTTCGCTTCGCTCACGCGGAGTCGAAGAGAATAGGAAGATAAGAAGATAGGAGGGTGGGCTGGAAGGACTGTGCTAGTCTGGCGTGGCGAAGCTGTCCGCGACCTGAGGTTGGGCGAGATCAATCCGTAGTCTCAGGGCGGCTTGAAGGGAAGCACCATTTTTCTGGCTGGTTGCTCATCTTTATCAAGCCGGCGGTTACGCCGCGTAGTTGTCGGGTGAGTTCTGAATAGGTGGCTTCGCTCACGTACTCATGTTTCAAGGCGAATTCCAGCCAGACGAGGGTTTCCATTGCTTCAGAGCCGGCGTCGTTCAGTTTTGCGACGAAGTGCTTCGGGTACTTCTTCTTGAACCATGCCTCACCGATGTTCGCACCGACCGATCGCGACGATCGGATGATCTGCTGAGATAGCATGTATCGCTCGGCGGGCGGCCATCCATCTGCGAGCCGGAAGATCACATTCGCCGCATCAAATGCATCTCGGTACACGCGAAGTTGTCTGTAGTCGATCAAGCCTGAAGCTGGTCGGTCTCGCATCTGGTATCCAGGACCTGAGTCCCAATCTTATCTTCTTATCTTCCTATCTTCCTTGATTCCGCAGGGTCGAAGACACTGCGACTGCGATCGGCTTGCGCAGGCTCTTCGACCCTGCGACAAGCGCCGCCGTCGCAATCGGAACCAGCAGCGTCGATGACAGCAGGCCGCCGACCACCGTCACCGCGAGCCCGAGCCAGAAGTCTCCGTCGTCCGGGAAGATGAGCATCGGAGCCATCGCGGCGACGGATGTCAGCGTGGTCGTCCACATCGGGCGGAGTCGTTCGCGGATGGCCAGCCGGACCAACACACCGCGTGGCGTATTCGGGCGGCGATCTACGAGCTGCCGATAGCGATCGGTCAGGAGGATCGCGTCGTTCACCGCGATCCCCGTCAGCAACACGAGTCCGATGAAGGCGCCCTCCGCGAATGCGGCATCCGTCCAGAGGAATCCGGTGGCGAACCCTATTATTGCCAGAGGGACGCTGACCAGTACCACAAGCGGCAGCAGCCACGATTCGAATACGGCGGCGGTGATCAGGTAAACGAGCATCAGGGTCGCGAGCAGCACCCACGTCAGTGCGGTCTCAGTCTCGTCATCAAAGAAACTGTACGACCGCCGCTCAAGCGTGTATCCGTTGGGCACGGCAAACTCTTCGAGCGCCGACTCCATGAACTTCTGCGCGATCTGACTCGGGCCGCGGTAATCCACCGAGATGTAGCGCTTGTACTGCTGATTCTTCCGCTCGATGCCGGACGGCGTGCGTTCGACTCGGTAGTCGGACAGCCCCGCGAGCCGGATCGTCGTCGAATCACCCACCGCCATGGGGCGATGCGAGACTTCCGATATGTCGAGCTCGTCCGCACCGTCGACCATTATCCGCACTGGGAGTTGCACCACGTCCGCAATGTCCATCCAGAACGACGGCGTCCGCGTCGAGAACACCGGTCGCATACGCGCGGCGAGCCACGAAGCGCTTACTCCCGTCTGTGCATGCGAATCCGCATCCCAGCGGAGCCTCAACACCTGACGGTCGTCGCTGTACCCCCAGCGTCCGGCGTTCGTGTTCACTTCGGCCACCCGGCGGCTGCGAGACTTCGCGAATGCCGCGAACCGCTCGGCAAGCAGCTCGAGGTCCTCGTAGTTCGGCCCGAGTGCCTCGACGTTGATTCCGGAGATGCCGCCGCCGGAACCGGAGTAATAACCTTCCGGCAAGAGGCCGCCGATGCTGACTCCAATTCCCGAAATGCCGATCGCCTGACCGATCATCCGTTCACGAGTCATATACGGCTCGGCGGTCGACAACGTCCCATCCTTGAAGATGACCCGCAGGTACGCGTTGCGTTCCGAAATCGTCGCTACCGTCCGCTCGACGGACGGTGATGCCAGTGCTACATCCTCAAACCTCGCAATCAGTTCATCCGCTCGTTCAATCGTGTTGCCGGGTGGAAAGCGCAGGTTGGCGTACGCTTCCGGGCGCACGTCACGACTCCAGCGCGTACCAAACTGGACCGTCCGGAAGAACGGTCGCATGACCCCACCGAGTGCTTCCTCGACCCACCGCCGACCATCCGCAACCTTGTCGTTTCCGATCGTTTCGTTGTAGACCTTCGCCAGGCGCGCCTTCGGACTCGTGTCCGGACCTTCGGTCGTGATACGCGTCGGAAGCTTCCACAAAGGTAACCCGAGCAGGAGCACGAGCAAGAGCAACGTTGTCTTGCGAAAACGCACGAACAATTTGTACGGCGCATTTACCCAACGTTGCAGCCGGCGCTTTCCGGTTCGCTTCGTCGACGCCGCCGGCACGAACTGGCAAAGTACGGGCACAATCGTCCCCGCGGTCACGAGCGACATCAGCAAGGTCGAGCCGACAAGGATTCCGAACGGCAGAAACAACGCGCGAAGTTCGCCGCTCAGGTAAACCAGCGGCACCATCACCGCCGCCGTCGTGAGCGTTCCGCCGAGGAGCGGCAGCCACACGGATGCGAGCGCGTGGCGCGCCGTGTCGACGTACGGCTCGAGTCCGTGTGCGGACTTCCGCGCCATGATCTGCTCCACCACAACGACCGAGTTGTCGACGAGCAGCCCGAATACGAGCACGAGTCCGGCAATCGTGATCAGGTTCAACGTCAGCCCGAGCGGAAGCATCAGCGCGAACGCGACGGCCATCGACAGGCTCACACTCAACAGCACCACAACCGTTGCGCGGACACTCTTCAGCATGAACAGCAGGACAAAGATGACGAGCACCGTGCCGAGCCCGCCGCGCCAGCGCAGGTCGCGCATCTCTTCGCGGATGTCCTCGCTCCGATCGCTGACGACAAGGATCCGCACGCCGTCCGCCGTTCGACCGCGAAGCTCTTCGATCTTGTCGAGCACACCTTCCGCAACTTCGACAAGGTGGCTCGCCTTCGCACGTTCGACGCGAAGGGATACGACGGATTGTCCGTCGACGCGGGTGATGCTCCGCTGCGGCGCCTGCGCGAGTTCAACGGATCCGATATCCGCCAGTCGCACGGGACTGCCATCATCCGACAATTTCAGTACGATGTTGCGGATATTGCCGATGTCTTCTTCCGCTGGCTGGATGATCAGAGTCGATCGACCGCGTTCGTCGATCCGCCCGAACACCCGATCCTGAATGGCGGACCCGATTTCAAACCGGATGCGCCCGGGGTCGAGTCCGAAGTGATCGAGTCGATCGGAATTGAGCGTGACGAGCACCTCGCGCTGCGTGCCACCGGACACAATAACATCCGCCACACACTGGACGCTTCGAATCTTCGGCGCGACGACTTCTTCGGCCAGACGTCTGAGAACATCGGGCTCCTGCGGCCCGACGACCTGCAGATCCATGAACCCGACCTGCTCCCGCAGCGCCTCCGGAATCGAACGCGTGGGGTAGGGGAAGACGCGTTCCGGCAACACGTCCCGGAGCAGCGCAAGTTGTTCGTTGAGCTGGCTTGTGTAGTGCTCGATGTCGACGTCGTCCGATACCGACACGGTCACGGTCGACATGTTTTCTTCGGAGAAGCTTTCGATCTCGGCGGTGCCGGGAATGCGTTGCAGCGCGCGCTCGATCGGCGCGGTAACGTAGCGCTCGACCTGCCTCGGCGCGGCGCCCGGCCACGACGCCGCGACGCGGATCTCCGGCAGCTCAACCTGCGGCGTCCACTCCAGCGGCACCTGCGTCGCCGCCCACGCGCCCGCGATGAGCAACGCGACCGACCAGGAGGCGGTGGCGATGGGGCGGGACGTTAGGGTTGAGAGCGGGGATGGCACGGTGGTTTGTTTGGGTGGGTGTGGGCTGGGCAGGGTCTGCGAAAGGAAAGTAGGAGCGGAGGAAAGTAGGAAAGTAGGTGGTCAAGAACGGCGCTTCCGTTTCGGAGGATAGCACCATTTCTCGGGCTGGTTGCACATTAGGACCAGGCCCGCAACAACCTTTCGAAGTTCTGCGGTGAGTTCGGAATGTTGACTTGACGTGATGTACTGGTAGTGCAAGGCAAAGTCCAGCCACACGATTGTCTCCATGGCTTCGGATCCGGCATCCGACAGCTTGCTGACAAAGTGTTTCGGATACCACTTCTTGAACCACGCTTCTCCAATATTGGCACACACGGATCGAGACGAACGGACCGTCTGCTGAACCAACATGTATTGCTCGGTCCTGGGCCACGTCGACGTCAGATCGAAAATTCGATTCGCCACCCCGAATGACCGTTGGTAAATCCGAAGCTGTTTGTAGTCAGTGATTGCGGTGCTTTCCATGAGCTCGGCCGGCCTACTTTCTTACTTTCCTCCGCTCCTACTTTCGGTACGAACTTCACGCGCGGGACGCGCGAGAAGCTCGTACAGGACCGGCACCACCACCAACGTCAACACCGTCGCCATCGCCAACCCCCCAACCACCGCAACCGCAAGCGGCGCGCGGAGCTCGGCCCCAAGCCCGAAGCCCATCGCAAGCGGAAGCAACCCAAGGATCGTCGTGATCGTCGTCATGATGATCGGCCGCACACGGTCGTGGCCCGCCTCGCGGATCGCGTCGCGCAACCCCGCGCCGTCGCGGCGCCGCTGGTTGATGAAGTCGACCTTGACGATCGCGTCGTTGACCACGATGCCGACCAGCACGACACATCCGGTCAGGCTCATCAGGTTCACCGTGTTGCCCGTCACCGCCAGCACAATCGACACGCCCGCGATCGCAAGCGGCACCGTCGTCAGCACGATGATCGGCTGGACGAGACTCTCGAACTGCGCCGCAAGGATCAGGTAAACCAGCAACACACTCAGCGCCAGACTCAGCAACACGGCACGCAGACTCCGGCCGAACGCCTCCGACGCGCCGCCGACCCGACTGCGGACCGTCGCCGGCAGCGCATCGAGCTCGTCCTTCACCGCCTGCGTAGCCGATTGCAAACTGCCGCCCGAGGCGATGTCCGCTTCGAGGCGGACGACCGGCCCCTGATCCGAACGGACCAGCGCGGCGGGCAGCTCAACCCGATGGGTCTCGATGAACTCGGACAGTGGCATCAGCCCGGCACGTGTCGGCACGCGCTCGTCGAGCAGGCGATCGATCGAGTTGACGTGCCGGGAGCGGATGACGATCGGCACGTCCTCGTTGATCGAGCGAAGATCCGTCGCCTTGCGTCCGCGGGCGCCGGCCTCGAGATAGGATGTCACCGTTGCCGGTGAAGCGCCGAACCGACTCATGTTGTCACGCTTGAACGCGATCTCGTACGCGGGCACTGTCGCCGCATCGCTGCGCCGCACATTCTCCAGCTCCGGGTGCGACTCGAGCCGCTGTAGCACCTCCGGCACAACGCGCTCCGTGATCGCACGGTCATCGCTGATAAGATCAATGAGGATGTCCGCATCTTCTGAAACCAGCAACGCCTCGAGCTGCGTCCGGACTGGCGCTACCGTCATCTCGACGTCGCTTTCGGTTTCGGCGGATTTCATTCCGCCCAGTACGGTCTGCGCCTCGTTAACCGAGACGTCCGGTTTCAGCAGGAGTGTTACGTCACTTTCGTACGGCGGACGCGGATTCAGATCGAGCAGCGCCTCGTCGCGCTCGCCGAGATCCTCGAGCGCGTGATCCGCAATGCCGGATGCGCGGACCCGATTGATGAACGCAGCCGCGCGTGTTGCGACGAGATCGACATCCGACTCCGGCGGCAGGGCCAGCCTAACGGACACGCGGCCCTGGTCGGTGTCCGGGAGCACCTGCCGTGGAAGCAGGTCGAGCAGGATGCCGCTCGCGACGAGAAGCACGAGACTCGCGAGGAGTATGGCAGGTTTGTGATCGAGCGACCAGTCAAGGAT
>JAGQWL010000149.1 GCA_020437385.1 Bacteroidota bacterium | reverse complement strand
TCCACCAGGTCGATCCGATGCGGCGGACGGCGGTCGAGTCACGCATTCCGGGATGCAATTCCCACAGGTTGACGTCGATATTCCATTCCTCGAAGACCAACGTGCGGCCGTCAGGCGAGATCTGCGGAAAGCCGGGATCGTGAGCCGCAACCTCGGACAATTGCCGTGGCTTGCCACCGTCAAGGCCGATGCTCCAAAGCTGAAAGAGTCCGTTGCGCGTGGACGAAAAGACAATCTCGTTTCCGTCGGGCGTCCATGATTGTCCCGCGATTGACGCGCCGTCTTGCGTGAGGGCCTCCGGATTTCCACCTCGTGCGGAAATCGTCAACAGTTCCGCCACGCCTTCGCTTTGCGACCGCTTGAAGACGAGCGTCATTCCGTCGGGCGAGTACACCGGATCCACGTCTCCGCGGAATTGGGCGGGGGGGGCAGTGAGCGGCGTCGAAAGCGCTGAGTCGATTCGCACCTGGAAGAGCCGCCAGCTCCCTGTTTCGGGATCCCGGGCCGAGTAGACCATTTCCTTGCCCTCGGGCGACCACGTTAACCCCCAGGGTCGCTCAACGCCCGATAGAATCGGGCGCTCGTCGGTACCAAGGGCGGATGCATGAACAAGACTGCAGCTGCCGTCATCCCCACAGGCAAAATAAGCGATGTGCAGACCGTCTGGTGACCAGCAGGGATGTTGCGCCTCCATGGATTTGTTGCCGATGCGAACAGGTGAATCGGTCGATATTGTTTTGACAAACAGCCCGGATCGGCTTTCCGATGGATCGCGTGCAATGAAAAGAACGCGTGTTCCGTCAGGCGAGATCGAGGCCGAGTGTTCCGTTCCAGGCATCGCCGTCAGCGGTAACGTGCGCGGTGGATCAGTGGTGTTTTCGGCGGCGTAGTTAGTGGCAAGCCACACGGCGGAAACAAGCACAAGAATGACTGCCGCAATCGCGGACGACCAACCGCGTTTCCGACGTATCGAATCAGTCGATGCCGAATCGCGCGTCCGCTCCCGCTCGCCCAAACTGACCGTTTCAATGCGCGTCAACGTCGCCGCATCGCGGCCCAGGTACTCAACCGATGCAATGACGCGGTAGCCCGTCTTGGGAATTGTTTCGATATAGCGTGGCTCGCGTGCATCATCATCAAGGGCTCGTCGAAGTTGCGAAATGCACCTGCTCAACGTGCCCTCGGTCACTACAACATCCGGCCATGCGGCGTCCAGGAGTTCGTCACGCGTCACGACGCGGCCGGCCCTTGATGCGAGACAGGCGAGAACCTGCATCGCCTTTGGTTCGATTCGCTCCGTTGTGCCGCGATTTTGCAGCTCGTTGACGTCCGGCTGGACGAGCCATTCCCCGAGCCGGAATGGCGTCTGCGGACTGATACGCTGGCGTGCTGGTGACATGCTGGTTGTCGATCAAACAGCCACAATACGTTGACAAGTACGCCGGTGAAAGGCAAATACGCGTGTCCATTTGTTCGTCGGGGAAGATCCTAACAAGTTCATCATGACGGCATCAGGGCGGACTCGTCGCGGTGCGCCACTTTGACCGCATCCAACGGGTCATCCGCATTCATCATCGTGTTGCCGTATCCATGCTTTCCCTTATTCGTTCTTCACTTGCGCCGCTGCTTCTTACCTGCATTCTGCCGCTGGCCGGTGCCGCGCAGACCGCGTTTACGAACGTCAACGATCTGGCCCCCGAGCCGCTAACCTTCCCCGCATGGAGCACGAGCTGGGTTGATTACGACGGCGACGGCCTCGAGGACGTGTTCCTCGGCAGCACCTCGGGTGGCGGATACCTGTTGCGCAACACCGGAACCGGTTTTGAGCACCCGGTCGATACTGGACTTGCGGATGGACCATCGATGTTCGGGCATACATGGGCCGATTTCGACAATGACGGCGACCTTGATCTCTTCACTGCCGGGCACACCAGCAGACTATTCGTGAATCAAGGTGACGGATCGTTCAGCATGGTCACAGACGGCGTGATCGGCTCCGGTGCGGCGAATGCGGGTTGGTCTGCCGCGTGGGGAGATTACGACAACGACGGCCTCGTGGATCTCGTCATTGCGAATCCGGTCGGATTTGTCGGCGGAAACCCGAACAGGCTGTTTCACAACGAAGGTGGCGGCGTGTTCATTGGAATAACAGACGGTCCTGTGGTGGACGGGACGGACACCTACACGATCCCGACCTGGTCAGACTTCGACATGGATGGCGACATCGACCTGTTCATCGGCAGCGGACCTGCGAACGGTGAGCGCGACACAAATTTTCTCTATCGGAATGACCTGTTTCCGAGCGGGAGCGCCGGGTTCGAACGCATCACCGGGCTCAATATTTCCGATGACGTCGGAGACGGACAGGTAATGAACTGGATTGACTTTGACAGCGACGGCGACTTTGATCTTTGCGTGACGAACTATTTCGGTCGCGGCGACGAGTCGACCAGCGAAAATCCCAACATGCTGTCGTTGCCGCCAAGGATGTATCGCAATAATGGCGACGGAACGTTTGACAGGGTTGCGTCTTCGTTTACGCGAGAGAGTACGGGTCAGGATCTCGCGAACGTCTGGGGTGACGTCGACAACGACGGCGATCTCGACGTGCTGATTGTTACGTCGCGCGTCACCGCGGAGAGTGGCGAGGAGCGACTCTACTTTAACAACGGCGACGGATCATTCGTGCGGGCCACGGAAGGCGAACTTGCAACTGCCCACACAACAAGTTCCGGAGGGGCATTCGGTGACTACGATAACGACGGGGATCTCGACTTGATCGTGTCGGGCATCAGCCCGAATACGCCGCAGAATCGGATCTTCCGCAATGAGCTTTCGAACGGCAACGGGTGGCTGAAGCTTCGACTGGTCGGTACCGCTTCGAACGCGGCTGCGATTGGCGCCGTCGTGGTCGCGACAGCGCGGGTTGGCGGTGAAGTGACGTCGCAGGCGCGAGAAGTGTCGGCGCAAAATACGTTTGGTGGGCAGAACAGTCTGGTTGTGCACTTTGGGCTCGGTGACGCGGCCGTCATCGACGAGCTGTTTTTGCGGTGGCCGTCTGGTCGTGAAGATCGCTTCGAGCGTGTTTTGCCCAATCAGGACGTCGTTGTCGTTGAAGGCGAGCCCTTCGGGGGGCTTGTGGTCGCCACGGACAAGCCGTTGATGGAAGCGACGGCGTACCGTCTATTGGGAAGCTATCCAAATCCGGCATCTTCGAACACGTCAATTCAGCTCGAATCTCCCCGGCCTGGAATTGTCAAGGTAGAGGTTATTGACGCACTTGGCCGTGTCGTGCTTTCGCCGGCGGAACGTCGTGTCGCATCCGCAAAACTCGTCGAGATACCAGTCGACACGAGTCTGCTTCCGGCAGGCGTCTACTTCTTCGTTGTCAAGGAAACGTCCGCAACTCCGACTGTCGTCGGGCGTGGCAGATTGGTTGTGTCGAGGTGACTTCTGTTCGCCGCGCTTACTTCCGGAAGATATCCCGGAACGCGTCCATGAACGCTGCCATCTCCGCCTCTGAGCCGATCGACACGCGGAGGTGCTCGAGTAGCGGGGGAAACGGACGCCCCACAACAATCCCACGTTCCCGAAACGCCGTGCGCACTTCCCGCGCCGGACGGCCCGTATGAACCATGATGAAGTTCGTTTCGGATGGGATGACCTCGTAACCCAATGCGGCGAGTTCTTTCGTGGTCTTGCG
>JAGQWL010000148.1 GCA_020437385.1 Bacteroidota bacterium | reverse complement strand
CTGGGTGTCTGGAGTTTTGCGGGTGTGTTTCCGTGCTATCCGCTTGGCCTCCGTGCGAGCGCCGTGCCCTCCGTGCGATCCCCGTGCCCTCCGTGCCTCCGTGCGATCCCCGTGCCCTCCGTGCCTCCGTGTCTCCGTGCGATCCTGTCCGCTGGCGAATGGCTCAAGGGAAAACTAAATTTCATTCTCGGCCAAACCGACCATCTCCGCCAAACCGACCATGCTGATACAGCTATGGCTCAACCAGGCATCCGGCAATTACATCGAGCACCCTTGAAGCCGACAATCGGACATATTGCGCTACTGCTGTTCACCGCGCTCTTGATTGCCCTCGGCAGCGCCACGCCCGCATCCGCCCAGTCCGGCCGGGTCTTCGACAACCTCTCGATGAAAAGCGAGATCCTCGGCGGCGAGCGCAAGTACGCCCTGTACCTGCCGCCCGACTACGAAACGTCGCAGCGAAGTTATCCCGTCCTTTACCTGCTGCACGGCAAGTCCGACGACCAGACGGGTTGGGTTCAATTTGGAGAGGTTCACCACATTGCAGATCAAGCGATCAACGACGGGACCGCGACGCCGATGATCATTGTTATGCCGGACGCTGATACCGGCAGAGTCGGCTACTTCAACAGCATCGACGGCGAGTGGCGTTACGAGGACTTCTTCTTCGACGAGTTTATTCCGTACATCGAGAAGACCTACCGCACTCGCGGCGAGCGTCAGTACCGCGCCGTGGCAGGGCTTTCGATGGGTGGCGGCGGGAGCTTCGTCTACGCACTGCATCGACCAGACCTCTTCGCCTCGGCGGCACCGCTGAGCGCGAGCTTCAAGGAGACGCGTGAAATCTTCAGACGGTACTACGATATCGATCCGGAGATAGACGATGATACGTTCGAGGCCTATTTCCAGCGCTACAATGTCCTTGCGCTCCTCGACAGCGTTTCAGTCGACGACATGAAATCTGTTCGCTGGTACATGGACATCGGCGACGACGATTTCCTCTTCGATGTAAACGCACTCGCACACATCAAACTGCGACGCCTTGAGGTGAAACACGAGTACCGCGTGCGGGACGGCGGACACACCTGGAGTTACTGGCGAGCGTCGCTGCCCGATGTGCTCGCGTTCGTGTCGGCCGGATTTCATCGATAACCAGCAGCGATAGCCAGCATCGTTAACCAGCTGAGCTTGAATACCCCATGGCAAGTGAATCAGAGCTGTTGTCGAGAGTTCGTAATGCTTTTAAGGGCGTTCGTAACGTGGACGAAAAGCGGATGTTCGGCGGGACCGCCTTCATGGTGCGCGGAAACATGTGCGTGACGGTCCGAGACGAACGGATGATGTGTCGGGTGGGGCCGGAGCAGCAGCCCGCAGCGCTGAAGCGGAAGGGGGCCTCGAAGGTGATCATGAACGGGCGAGAATACCGCGGCTTTGTTTACGTCGATGGAGCCGTGATCGGCACTGAGTCTGCGCTGAGTTCATGGATCGAGAAGGCGCTGGCGTTTAACAAGACGCTGCCGAAGAAATAGGTACGGCGGCAACTGTTCGTGTTGCGAAATGGCAACATGTGCCACAGGGAAATGCATTGTGCTCGGCTAAGCGGACCCCTAGAATGAAGTGGTCGTGTCCCTTCCATCTTCCCCGAACTGGCAATGCGGACCTTGATTCTGCTTCTGGCAACGTATTCACTGTGCCACATTGGAGCGGCGCAGTCAATCGTAACCTGGGACGCACGTTTTGGTCAAACGAGTGGCCCCGCTAGATCGGCGGCGATAGTTTCGGCTCGTTATGACGCAGACGGTTCGACGCTCGCTCGGTCGTCTGCAGCGCCTGTCATAGGTCAATGGAGTGATGATTTTGTTGGCCTTCCGGGTGTGGATGGTTTTGTACGGGCGATAGCCATGACTGACGAAGCCTTCTACGCCGGCGGAT
>JAGQWL010000147.1 GCA_020437385.1 Bacteroidota bacterium | reverse complement strand
GCCGACAACAACGATTGTATCACCTGTCACCAGCAGGACTACAACGACGAACATCAAGGATCCGGCTTCCCGACGACCTGCCTGAATTGTCACAGTGTCGATACCTGGAATGGTGCGACGTTTGACCATGATGGACCGTACTTCCCGATCTACTCGGGCGCGCACCGCGGCGAGTGGGATTCCTGTCAGACCTGCCACGACGTTCCAAACGATTTCGCCGCCTTTACGTGCTTCAACTGCCACGAGCACAATCAGAGTCAGACAAATTCGGATCACCGTGGCGTTCGAAACTACGTTTACGAGTCGACAGCTTGCTACAATTGTCACCCTAGAGGGAGGCACTAGGGCTGCTCGCCAATCCAACGGTCCTGCGTGATTCGTACCTTGCACCCTTCGATTGATTGTTGCGGGTTTCGAATTCAGCCTTGTGGTAGAACTATCCGGCATCTCCAAGTCCTACGGTTCCGTTCACGCGCTCAGGAACATCTCGCTTGGTGTGTCGGAGGGCGAAACATGCGTGCTCATCGGACCAAGCGGGTGCGGAAAGTCGACCCTTCTTCGAACCGTCAACGGCCTCGTGCTGCCGGACACCGGAACGGTTCGCGTTGATGGCGAGACGCTGAACGAGTCGAACGTTCAGACGATCCGTCACAAAATCGGGTACAGCATTCAAGACGGCGGACTGTTCCCTCATCTCTCGGCCCGCGAGAATGTCGTGCTTCTTGCCCGCGACCTCGGGAAACCGGCCGACTCTTGTCGGCAACGTGCCGAAGACCTTTGTGAACTCTGTCGTTTTCCGCGTCACAGGCTGGACGCCCTCCCGGGCGAGCTTTCGGGAGGACAACAGCAGCGCGTCTCGCTCATGAGGGCCCTGATGCTCGACCCTCCCATCCTGCTGCTGGATGAACCGCTCGGCGCCCTGGATCCGATGATCCGGGCGGAACTGCAGGAAGAGCTTCGACAGATCATCCGCAATCTCGGAAAGACCGTGCTCTTCGTGACCCACGACCTTCCCGAAGCGACCCACTTTGCTGATCGGATTGTGCTGATGCGAGCCGGACAGATTGCACAGGCCGGTTCGTTCGAGGAGCTTCGCAATCGACCGGCCAATGACTTCGTAAAGCAATTCGTTTCCGCCCAGGAATCACTCACCTTCCGACAGAAGTCATGAAGACTGGTCAAACAACCGGATTTCTTGCTGCGAGCGTGAGCGTTTTCGTTCTTGCCACCCTCGTCGGAGCCCCACACCGATCCGTCCAGAATCATTCAAACGCGCAGTCGGCGAAGACGGCCTCGATTTCGGTGGGGTCGAAGCTCTTCACGGAGTCGGTGATCCTTGCTGAGATTGCTGCTCAGACCGCCGAGCACAATGGTTACGCTGTTGAAAGGAAGTTCGAACTTGGCGGAACGCGCTTTGTCTGGAGTGCCCTGCTGAACGGCGAGATCGACATTTATGCCGACTATTCCGGCACCCTTCAGCAGGAAATCCTCGGTGGCCTCGCGGAAGCAGCCGTTCCCGAGACGCTTGCCTCGATCGGAGTCAGCATGACGCGGCCGCTGGGCTTCAACAACACGTACGCCCTCGGAATGACGCGTGAACACGCCGCCTCCCTGTCGATCCGCTCAATTTCCGACCTCGCCGACCACCCGGACCTTCGATTCGGCTTCTCGAACGAATTCATGGATCGAGCAGACGGCTGGCGCGGCCTCAAAGCTTCCTACAACTTGCCGCAGTCCGCCACCGGGCTCGACCATAATCTCGCCTATCGCGGCATCGAGTCCGGCAGCATCGATGTTGTCGATCTGTACTCGACGGATCCCGAAATTGCTTACTACGATCTTCTCGTCCTGACCGACGATCGTGCCTACTTCCCTCGCTACGACGCGGTGTATCTCTATCGATCGGATCTGAACCGGACCGCGCCGGACTTCACGAAAGCGATCGAGGGCATTGCCGGAACGATCGATGAGTCTACGATGGTTGCCTTGAACGCGGCGGTCAAGCTCGACGGCAAGTCGGAGCGTGTGGTCGCCGCCGATTTCCTGGACTCGGAGCCGCCGCCAACAAGCGAACGGAATGCCCTCGCGAATAGAATCTGGCAACGAACGTGGGAGCACCTCCAGATGGTGCTGATCTCACTTGCCATGGCGGTCATTGTCGCCATTCCATTTGGTATCGCTGCTTCGCGATTCCGACTCCTGCGTCGGCCGATCCTTGGCCTGACCGCGGTGCTCTACACGATTCCCGCCCTCGCGTTACTCGTATTCATGATTCCGCTTCTTGGGATCGGAACCATTCCGGCAATCGCCGCGCTCTTTCTGTACAGCCTTCTCCCAATCGTTCGTAACACGTACGAGGGTCTGGAGGGCATACCGACCGCGCTCACAGAAACCGCTACGTCACTCGGACTCACGCCACGAACGCGACTGCTCCGAATTGACCTTCCCATGGCTTCCCGATCAATACTCGCAGGGATAAAAACAGCAGCCGTCATCAATATCGGAACGGCAACGCTCGGAGCACTGATCGGAGCGGGCGGGTACGGACAGCCGATTCTGACCGGCATCCGTCTCGACAGCGTGCCGCTGATTCTGGAAGGTGCGGTGCCGGCTGCGATTCTTGCCCTCGGCGCCCAGTCACTGCTGGAACTGATCGGCAGTTGGCTGATCCCAAAGGGCCTCCGCTCCGAGACCGAACTCAGTTCGTGAGCACGAACGTGCCGCCGAGTTGTCGCGTCGACGTTTTGATCGAGTAGAGATAAAGTCCGGACGGCAGATTCCATTCGGCGGCATCAAGCACCGCCCGTAGTTCCTCACTTCCTGTAACCTGCACCGGCAAGGTCGCCACTCGACGCCCGACCACATCATGGATCTCAGCAACGACACCGCTGTCCACACGTCCTTTGATCAGGAAGTTCACCTCTCCGCTTGACGGGTTGGGAAAGACCTCCACCTGCATCGTTGCAACATCATCTTGTTCAACTCCCGTCGGATCACGCGTGAAGTGGTACAGGTGCCCATCGAACGCACAGATATACAATTCGCCGTCCTTGTCCTCGCCGAAAGCGGCGATACCGAGCGACGTGTTCATCATCTCGACTGCTTCGCCAACCTCCTGACCATCGAACGGGAGTCGCCAGACGCGCCCGGAAACGTAATCGCCAAAAATGTAGTCGCCAACCAGGTCCGGTACTCGCGAACCCCGATATACGAATCCGCCGGTAATCGCCTGACCAACCGAATGCGTGTATTCGTGGACCGGCAGGGTCAGTCCGGTCTGATCACATCCGGAAGAGGGGTCATAGCAGGATGAACCCTCCATGGTGTTCCAGCCGTAGTTGCCGCCTTTCGTGACGATATCGACCTCCTCGATCCGTCCCTGCCCCACATCTCCGACCCAGAGATTGCCTGCCGCATCAAAACTGAATCGCCACGGATTCCGCAACCCATACGCATAGACTTCGTCACTGCCGGTCGTGTCTGCCACAAACGGATTGTCGGCCGGGATTCCGTAGTTCTTACCGTTCTGCGGGTTGTCAACGTCGATTCGAAGCATCGAGCCCAGTAGCGTCCTGGGGTCCTGTCCCGTCTCGTCCGGGTCGCCGGCACCGCCGCCGTCTCCCAATCCGATGTACAAGTATCCGTCAGGTCCAAAGCGAATTTGCCCGCCGTTGTGATTGCTGTTCGGCTGCAGGACCTCAAGCACAATAACACCTGAACCGTTGTCGATCTGTGCCTGGCCGGAGGAGTCTGCCGTGAACCGTTCGATCACTGACCGGCGCGGATTCGACGCAGAGTAGTAGACGAAAAGTTCGCCGTTCGAGGAGAAGTCGGGGTGGAATGCAAGCCCAAGCAGGCCCTCCTCGTTGCCGCCGGGATTGAATCGATCCGCAACGCTCAGGTAGACGGACGAACTCTGTACCGCCGGATCGTTCTCAAATACGCGAACGACCCCGGTATTCTGCTCAACGACAAACAGGCGATTGGTCGCATCGTTCGCGAACTGCAAATCGACAGGTCGCGAAAACGACACACCGGGGAACGCATTTTCAATGGTGATCTGGGCCTGGGAGGAAAGAGCGGAGATCAGGCAAAAGATGACGGTTGTAATCGACTTCAGGTACATGCGGATGAGGCCATCTGGATGGTGGGATAACGGTGGTACGAACGCGCTATCGGGGAGGGTCCCCTGATGTCGTGGCACGATTTACGCAAGATATCGGCAGACAGACACGCAGCAGATAACAAACGCGACGTCGCCTGCGGAAAAGGCGCGAAACCAGCAACTCGGGCCACTCCGGTCTCGATGTGAGAAGGTCAAGGCTATTTGGAAAGAGGAACGTGATCACAGTGGGACAAATAGTGAGACTCGGAAGATTTCGCGAAAAGAATTTGACGACTAACGCAACAAATGGGTTTTTTGGCGTTCCAAGATTCTGAAAACTGCCGATACTTGGATTACCCATCGTTGCTGTCCAAAAGACGAACGAGAACGAACCATGAAAGCGACCCTTACACTCCTCGTGGCCTTACTGTGCATGGGAGTTACCGCAACTGCCGAAGCGCAGACGTATGCCGCCGCCAACAACGCACGGCGCGTCTATGCGATCAAACAAAATCAGTTCGCGTCCAGAGCACGAGCAAATACGGCACGCAGGAGCCGAACTTTCGCTTACTCGCGGATGGTGCGAGGTGCGGGTAGCACGCGTCTCACGGGGGCGAACCAGATGAGCACGGCGCGAGCCTCGAACAGACGCATGATCTCGTCTGCGGGTCAGAAGAATTATCGCGGCTTCTCATCGGGACGAAGCTTCAACAACGCCTACAACCGATCGACATTCAATCGACAGACGCGACTGCGTTCTCGGCAGATCGTCCGCCCGGCTCTGAGGCGACCGTCTCGTACCGTTACTTCGCGCGCGTTCTCCACAATTCGTTAGCCGACAACGCCATCGGATTCTGGAATGTAGATCCCGTCGCGATAGGCGGAATCAGGGACCGTCGGATTCATTGGTGACCCAATTCTGATCGCCCGGCCTGCATATGCATGTGCCGGGCGATTTTGCGTATTTTGGCGCCGTTGCTCAACGCCACCTTTGGTCACCCATCTCCGGTTCAAATGCGACTTGCGATTCTCCTTTCCCCGCTGGCAGTTTTACTCTGTTCCTGTGGTTCCAGCACCCAGCAGACACCCTCCCGGCTCCAGCAGGTGGCAAACGACGGCCCGGGCGAATGGGGAAGCAATGCGGCAGATCGTGTCCACTTTGAGCTCGTCGCGTCGTTCGGTGCGGATACCGAACCGGCAGCCGCTACACTCGCAGAGCCAATCGGCGTCGCCACCGACACCAATGGCAACGTTTACGTTCTCGATTACAAGGACAATCGGCTTGTCTCGTTTACTCCGGCAGGCGACTTCAGGTGGGCGACGGGTCGAGCGGGAGAAGGGCCCGGCGAATTCCAGAACGCGTTTGTGCTTGCCGCGTCCCCAACCGAACTCTGGGTAACGAATCAGATGTCGACCCGATTCGATCGTTTCAGCTTTGAGGGAGAGTTTCTCGAAAGCGATCCGGTAAGCGACTTCGGCCTTACCGGTTTTGCAAGCATTATCGGGTTCGACGGTGACGATCCGGTGTTTTCCCGGAGTGTGCCGGGCAAAGCCGCGGCAGACATCTCGGTGTTCGACATTTCGGCTGATTCGGCTCGAGCCCGCTTTCAGATTGACCTCTCGGACGGCGTCGAGCTACCGTCAGGATTCGGTTTGACGCCAGACATTGCGTTCAGTGGCGGACTCATCACTTCGGGACACGTTTCGCACTTTCTGCATCGGTATCAGTCCGCCAATGGAACGATGGTCCGTACCGTGACGCGTGACGACTTCCGGAACATGGTCGGTGTAGGCGTCCACGTATCCGATGGCGGCATGTCATCCATGTACGTGCTCAGTCGAACGGGCGCCCCGTTCAAGGTTGGAGACGGATACTGGCTCAGCGTGTCCGTCTGGCCGACCAACGTCCCGGATCCTGACCAGTATGCGGCAATGCCCGCGGACTCCCGCCCATCCGTCACGCGTGCTTACGGGATCTCGTTGTTCGACGACGACGGTACGCTCTTGTGGTCGCAGCAGTACGACGAATCCCCGATCGGAGATATTCTTCTCGCCGATGACGGCAAGACATTTTTCACTTCGGTCGATTCGCCCTATCCGCACGTACGCCAGTATCGACTGGTCGTCGACGATCCCGTCTGAACGACGTCCCGATCTACTCGCTAGTGGGTGACTGCAACGTTGGGCGCGCAATAGGTGGAATTGTTTCCGCCCGTCGTCGCGACTGGCCAACTCGTACCTGCGGCGGACCTATTGCGAGTCGTGATCCGAAACGCCCGTGTCGGACACCGAGAACGACAGCATCATCCCCGCTTGCAAATGCTCGGCAATGTGGCAGTGCATCATCCACTCACCCGGATTCGTCATGTCGACAAGCAGATCCATTGTGGAGCCGACCGGCACGATCGCGGTGTCCTTCCAGACAAGGTTTTCGTTGGGCACTCCATCGATTGACAGGACGAGATACCGCTGTCCGTGCACATGGATCGGATGATGCATCGGATGGAACGACTTGGGATCGTTGAAAATCCGAATCTTGGTCACTTCTCCCTTCCGGAACGACCAGTGAATA
Source organism: Bacteroidota bacterium (assembly GCA_020437385.1). GTDB lineage: Bacteria > Bacteroidota > Rhodothermia > Rhodothermales > JABDKH01 > JAGQWL01. The sequence continues at coordinate 8,199 of JAGQWL010000147.1, read as the reverse complement.
TCCATGTTTTCGCTGCCCGTATCGAGGTCCCTTAGGATCCACGTGACCTCGTTTCCGGACGACTGCCAGTTCATCATCGGCATGGCGTCGTTCCACTCCATTGGCGGCACATAGAGTGTGTCGATCTCCATCATGCGAACGGTCTCAATCGGGAGGTTCCGATGGTTGAGCGTGAGCTCGAGTCGGTGATCCGGCGGTCGATCGAAGTACTTCCTGAAGCGCTCGACATCTTCGGTGACGGCCGGGTACTCCCGCAACTTCGAAAACGACTCCGTCAAGTCGGGAGATGCCGCTGTGCTGCTGACCGACACCATCGCCAACGTATCGACGTGCGGATAAAATTCGCCGCGAAAGTGGTCGATCGCCTGGATCGAATTGGTGATGGCGATGTCGCCAGGCTTGTCAAACTGCACCTCGACGATGTATCGCTCCGCCGGCGCGATCGGTACCGACTGCACCCAGACTTCGTGTTCGTACCGCGACACATCCGACGCGACGACCTTTGCACGGGCACCACCGAACGTGACGTTAAAGGTGCGAGTATTTGCAACGTTTGTCAGGTAGAAGCGAACGACATCGTCGCGACGCACCTCCATCCGGTAGTTGTCACTACCGTTTGCGAGCATGACATTGCCGAAGCGACCCATCAGCACGTTGACCGGTTGCGATTCGCCGTATGGGAAGATGCCCCCGCCGTCGACGAGAATGTCGTCCAAGATGAGCGCCTCTTCGCGATTGACCGGACTGTAGTATCCGGTCGAAAGCGGATCCACGAGCATGTTGCCATAGAGGCCAAGGTCCTGCTGGATGTCTTCGCGTACGTGCGGATGATACCAGTACACACCCTCGTCCGGGAAGTACACCTCGTACGTAAAGTGTTGCCCCGTCTGCACGGCCGCCTGGGTCACCCCCGGAACGCCGTCAAACCGATTGTCCAACCGGAGGCCGTGCCAGTGAATGGTTGTTGCCTGGTCAATCCGATTCGTGAAGTCCACAACGACGGTGGCCCCCTTGTCAACGCGGATCAGCGGACCAGGGTACTGATTGTTGTACCCATACATGACGTACTCGCGTCCCGCAATTGTCCGGCGCACGAGACCGGCCTCGAGCTGCAGGGTATCTCCATCGGCCATTCTGACAACCTGCGAGGGCATCGCCATCGGTAGCGAGGAAACATCCACGCCATCACCCGGCAGGAAGGGCGAAGTTGTTGGAAGCATCCGCATCATGCCGGGTGTCATCGGCATTGACATGTCCATGGGCGGCATTCGCCAGGCGAGCTCCCCTCCGGACGATGGCCCCATCATCGAGTGATCCATCATGCCGTGATCCATGGCCGAGTGATCCATTCCCGACGGATTCACAGCATCGGCGGAATCGGCCGAGACACGATCCGAACCAGACATGGCGCCGTGATCCATTTTCTCGTGATCCATCTTCGAATGGTCCATCTTCGAATGGTCAACACGAGTCGAATCCGGTTTCTCGGATTGGTTCTGCGCCACCGCGCTCGGCGAACTGATCGCCAGTGACAGCGCCATGACGATCAGTGTGAAACCCAAACGGGTCGTGCGTCGAGAAAGGAATACCGGCATGTCCAGATACTTCGAATCGAACGTGTCAGTTAAAGCCATACTGCACACAAGGCTCGTCCTGAAAGAGACCATGGCCGATAGAGGTGTGCATCTTACCACTGCGGGACAGCCCCCGAAATGCAATTGGCCCGGTCCAGCGCGCGGTGTCGTATCCGTCCTGCTCAAGCGAAACCACCACCAGGAACTTGTTGAACGTTACTTGACCAGACACCTCAAACTGCGCCGACAACGGACCGACGTGTTGCACGTCCTGAAGCGTCGGCGTGGCGAGCCAGACAACGTAGTGTCCCTTCGGCTGGGCCTTGACGTCAGCGAGTTTTACGTCAAAGTCGTAGACATACTGACCGGTCGGCGACAGGGCGACGCCGAACGGCGATCGGGCATACTGAACATCGACAAAACCGCTGGCCGCATACGTGCCCGGGAGTTTGCGCGTGGACACCAGATCAATCCGGTAGTACTCCGGACCCGCCGAACACGTCAACATGGGATCGGCGACCGCCACGCGCTCGCCTGCGGCGTGGCGACCGATGTGTGCGCCGAGAAGCAATGGCGCAATCAGGCCCAACAGGATTTCTATTCTCATCGCCGTTATGCTGATAATCGCACTATTCTCCAGCCGGACCCGTGTCCCATTTCTGAACCGATGACACATCCGGAACACCGTATTCCTTCCCGTTCCAGCCGTTAAAGCCTTCCATTCGGAACAACCAGAAGCCGGTCGTCATGTCGCTGACGGCAATCAACCCGTCTGAGTTCCGGACGTCCACACCAAATGCTCCATTGAACATCGGATAGCGATCCGTGTTCGGGGGGCCGAGGTACGTGTCGTAGTAGGCTACCGTCGTGGGGTTGGTCGGATCCTCAAGAGAAAACACCTGAAGTCCGTCGAGATAGCCCGAAACGAAAACAAGCGGCCATCTCACCTCGTGGTTGTGCACGAGATTTCGCCAATCGGCCGTCCAGGCTGCGATCGGATTACGGATGTTTCGCACATCACCGTCCAGAGCCGGCTTCAGGTCGAAGATGCGCAAGGGCGCATACTGGTACTCGGTTTCCGCGATGACGTACCGACCATCCGGACTCGGCGTGAACGTGTGCCCGTACTGGACGCCCGATACTCCGACCAGCGTGACGAGCAATTCCGGGTTGTCGAGGTCAGTGATGTCGTAGACATAGTACCCGCCGGCTCCGCCGCCATAGAAACGATCTGTTCCGGTTTCGACGTGATAGCCGGCATAGAAGTCGTGATACCCACGGCGCGTCATCTCCTGATTCGGCACGGGGACACGGGCAATCTGCGCATCGGCGCCCTTTCCTTCTACGACCATCCCGAGATCGTAGACATTTGCGAACGGCCCGGAAACGGTTGTAAAAAGCAACACCTTTCCGCTTGAGTGTTTGTAGATGAAAATGTTGTGGAAGCCACCGGGAAGATCGGGCTCGCGGATCCGAGCAACCTCCTTGACCTTCGACGCGTCCGGCAACCCTGTAACGTCGAGTACAACGGCGCCTAGATCACCGTCTGGACCTCCCTGTCCAAACTGAAGTGACTGCACTACGTAATAGCGGTCCTTGTACTTGAAGTGCTTGACGTCCATTCCGCCCGTGCCAAGATGAAGATCCTGATCCTCGATTCGCCAGGAGTAGATCAGCTTGGCGTTCGTCGGATCGGAGACATCGATCACGTCCATTCCTCGAGGACCTTCGGTGCCGTACTGCATTCGACCGACGTACGCGAACGGCCTGCTTTCTTCCTGTTCGAGATCCATGTCGGAAACACTTAGACGCGGACCCAGCTCGATGTGAGACAGCACCGTCAGGTTATCGCTTCCGGGTTTCTCCGCCGTCCATTGCGCGTTTGCGTTTGTCGTTGCGAGCAGCAGAAGACCGAGGAGGGTACGTGCTATTGAGTTCATCTTCGCGTTCTATTTTGCGATCAATTGAGGTCTAGCGATTCTGTCATTTCGAGCCACGGGGGCCCTTGTCCCAATCCTGAGCCGTCGAAACGTCGGGAAGCCCATACTTCTCTCCGCTCCACCCGTCGAATCCGTCCATCCGGAAAGCCCAGAAGCCCGTGGTCATGTCTGATATTACAATCAGACCATCCGCATTTCGGACGTCGACTCCCCACGCGCCATTGTAGACTCCCCACGTGTACGGACTCCCGATCCGGCGCTCTTCCTTCGGATCATGCGGCCCGTCATAGGTATCGTAGTAGCCAACAGTGTACGGATTCGCAGGATCTCCCACGTAGAATACGGCAAGACCGGACTCGTACCCGGACACAAAGACGTAGGGCCACCGCGTCTCATGATTGTGAGCAACCGTGGTCCAATCAGCCTGCCACGCACCGACGGCTGAGTTGATGTTCTGCGGCTCACCCGTCTCCTCCTGCTTCTTGAGCGCATCGCCAAGATCAAAAACGCGAAGGGGCTGATACTGAAATTCGGTTTCACCGATTGCGTAACGACCATCCGGGCTCGGCGTGAACGTGTGTCCCCAGGGTACACCCGGCACACCCGTTATGGTTACAAGAAGCTCTGGTTCGGCGAGGTCGGTCACGTTGTAAACATAGTATCCCTCTCCGCCGCCACCGTAGAACCGATCCTGTCCGGACTCCGGATGGTAGGCGACCGCGAAGTCGTGATATCCCCTGCTCCACATGTTGTCTGTCTGTGCAACGGGGACCATCCCGATCAACGCCGCATTCGGATCGTCCTGCATCGTCTGTTCGATTTCTGTCTGTCGACCCTTGATCACCCTGTCCAGGTCAAACACCTTCGCGTGCTGACCGGAAGTCGCGAAGAGCAGGGGCAGCCCACTCGAGTGCTTGTAGACGAAGATGTTGTGGAAGCCGCCCGGCGCATCGGGTTGACGGATCCGCGACACCTCCACAATTCTGTTCGGTAGATCCGTCACGTCGAACACGATCGCGCCTACGTCGGCATCCGGACCGCCCTGTCTGAACTGGAACGACTGGATGAAGTAGTAGCGTCCTTCGTGCTTGAAGTATCGGCCATCCATCGCCCCACCCTGATGCAGCTCCGGGTTTTCGATTCTCCATGAATAGACCAACTCGGCATTCTCGGGATCAGCAACAGAGATGATGTCAAAGCCGATGACGCCGTTGCGCCGAGAGACGTATACGTAGGGTCGCGAGAGGTCTTGTTCGATGTCGATATCCGAAACACTCGACGGCACGCCGAGCGGCACGTGCGCAACAACATGCATGTTTGGGCTTCCGCGTTCGCCCGGAGGCGGTGGGTGGTGCGGAACGGTAACCGCTTGCGGCTGTGCGTGAGCGGCCAGGGGCGCGGTGAACAGGAGCGCGACAAGTAGCCCTGCGGGCCGGTGTATCTGGGGACGATTCATGACTGTTTCGATTGTTTCGCTCAACGGCCAGGCTATTCCGGCCCGATCATATCGGGGCCGCCCTCCCAATCCTGGGCACTCGAGTTGTTTGGCATTCCGTAGCCGTGACCGTCCCAGAATTGCATTTCATCGAGTTGGACGACCCACACGCCCGACTTCGTGTCCGCCACAACGATGCGGCCGTCTGCATTCCGGAAGTCGAGATCAAACGCTCCGGACCCTGCATCACCTGATGTTCCCGATTCCACAAATCCCACAGTGAAGAGGTTCGCCGGATCCCGCAGGTTGAAGACCTGAAGACCGTCGCCGGAGGATGCCGTAAACGCCAACGGCCACCTCACCTCAATGGCGCGGGTGAACCCTTTCCAGTTCGGCGTCCACGCGCTCTCAGATGTGCGAACCGTTCCGGTTGTGCCTGAAAATATGGGTTCCAGATCGTACACCTGAACCGGCGACCACTCGTATTCAGCAGTGGCCACGAGGTATCGCCCATCCGGGGTAGGCACTGCTACCTGACCGCGCCCGACTGTCGCCGGATTCACCGACGCGAGAAGACCGGGGGCCGCCGGATTTGTAATATCGAAAACGTGATACCCCCCCGCTCCACCACCGTAGAGCCGGTCCTGCGCGGACGGAAGGTGGTACTCGATAAATACGGTGTCGAACCCGCTGGTACCGCGTTCGAGTTGCTCCGGCGTGGAGAGCGCCGTCCCAATGGCATCGCCTGTCAAGAGTGCATCGAGGTCATACAGCCGGATAGTGCCTCCACGTGCGACGGCAACAATTCCACTGCCCGTCGAATGCCGATAAGCAAAGACACTTCCTTTCTCAGACTGCTCGCCGTCCGGAACGGTTCGTATAAGGTGGGCCCCGGCCTCATCTGTGACGTCCACCAGCGCCAGGCCGCTTGACAGGAGTGCCACGACAAGGTCGCGATCAGCGGAATGTGCGACGGTCACGTCCAACACCCGTCCCGCATCGGTTGGGACCGACCACGCCGAGAGTCTCTTTCCTGTTTCCAGGCTTACGACGACCACCTCGTCGCGCTCAACCGGTACTACGTATGCGAACGGACGCTCTGCGGCTTGATCGGCGTCGACGGCAACGGACGGTAGCGAGAGCGTGTGTGCGATCTTGAGGTTTCGCGTCGACTTGTTCTGCCCGAACGAAGAAACGGGGATGACGAAACAAAGAAACACGACGGCCGCTGCGGCATGTCGCAGTAGCGCGGATCGATTTCGATAGGCGGATGTGTGCACGGCGAAAGCGACTTGCTTGGGGATTCCCACAATATACAGCTTGTACGCTGTCGTGCAGAACAGGGTGTTGCGGAACCGCGCGCGATTGACCACCTTGGGAGTCCAGACCGATCGGTTCCGCTGACCAGTTTAATCAGATACGATCATTTCGATGGGAAAACAGCGCGTTACGGGCATTGGGGGGATCTTCTTCAAGTCGAAGGACCCCGCGACCCTGCACAAGTGGTACGCTGACATGCTCGGTGTCGACCAGGCATGGGAGCACGGTGCAATGTTTCCATGGTTCGAGTCAGGACCCGACGGCGCCGGGCCCAGCGCGTACACCGCCTGGTCCATTTTCCCCGACTCCACGAAGTACATGGAGCCTGGAACGGCGGACTTCATGGTCAACTATCGCGTCAAGGATCTGCATGCCATGCTTGATCAGTTGCGCGAATCCGGCGTGCGAGTTGATTCGAAGATAGAAGAAAGCGAGTTCGGCAAGTTCGGTTGGGTGTTCGATCCTGACGGCAACAAGATTGAGCTCTGGGAACCACCGTCCGAATGAGTGCCCGCTACAGCAACCGAAAGAGGCCCAACACGACATAGACGTCGTATAGCGCGTGCGTCCACGCGGCGACACCGAAGCCCCGTGCAAGGAAGATGGCATTCAGCGCAAGTCCAAACACGAAGCGGAACAGGAATGACGCGACGGTGAAGGCATCACCGAGCGGACCGATGTAGTGGACCCAACTGAACACGGCTGCGCCGACCAGCGCGGCCACGACGTAGGCTCCCTGCCTGGGAACGTTCAGCTGCTTAAAAAGCCAGAAGAGTCCGCCGACCAACGCTACCCTGAACAGCAGTTCCTCGTACAAACCCGCTCCGATTGATAGCGCGAGCTGCGTAAAGAGGGATAGCGGTTCCTGTTGCGGGCTGGTCGGAGCGGCCATCAGGATTCGACCAACAATTCCCGCTACAAGCAGCCCGGTGAGCAGCGCATATACCGCGGACTCGCCGATCATGCGAGCGAAGAACGATGGCTTGATCGGCAGGTTGTTTCGTCGCTCCCGAATCAGAATCCCGGTTCCGATCGCGAACACGACGAGGCCGAGACCAAATGCGCCGATCTGACCGACCAGAGACAGCAGTTGCTTGATCCAGACTTCGGCCCCGACCCGCACCGGCATCCCCGTCGCTCGGTTCGCAGCCAGAATCATCACTTCGTACAGAACCAGCAGTGGCAGCGCCGCTATGAAACCATAGGTCGCCGACCGTGTGACGCGCCAGTACGAAGGCACCAGTACGACGCCTGGCGCCGATTTCGAAGTTCGGTCAGAGACGGAGCCTTGTTTGAATTTCAACGGCTACTCTACGAGTTCAATCATCACCAGCGCGTCGCCGGAGTTGTTGATCCCCAGATCCCTTGCCAGTGCTCGCGACAGGTCGACCTGGTTCTTGCCCGGTATGGGGCGATCCGCAACGATGGCAAACGCCGATGCGCCAGTTGAGAGATTCGTTACACGAACCTGCGTGCCGAACGCGTACGTCGGATGACTGACGGTAGATCGACGGGGATTGTATCCATTGCCGTTCGCCATCAGCCGTCCCTTAAACGAATCCGGATAGACGCGGACATCGAGCCGTTTGTCGCCTGCCGATTCGTCTTCCGCCAGTTTGCCGACCGCATTATCGTCGGCCCGGGGGGCGACGTCAGTAGACGGCTCGTCGGACCGAACCTGACTCGACGTTTGGTCCTCGCGTGCCGCTTGGTCAACGTCCGTACGATTCTCTTTCTTTTCCCGCCCGCTCGTCTTCGACGTCTCGAGCAACGGCGAGTTGAGATCGGGAATACGAAGCACCTGGCCGGGAGTTACGTCCTTGTCTCCGAGATCATTCAGGCGGCGAATGACCGACGCATCGACCGTGAACCAACGTGCAATACGTTCGATTGTATCGCCCTCCTCAACGGTGTAGCGAAATACAGTCGG
>JAGQWL010000146.1 GCA_020437385.1 Bacteroidota bacterium | reverse complement strand
GTCGAGATGCATTGCCCGTTGAAAGGTCCCGACCTCAACCTCGTAGTTATTCCGGGTATCAAGAATTACAAAGTCTCTGCCTTCGTCATACCACCGCTTGAGTTCGGTCGGCTTGATGTAGGGGGCGGACATGAGCGGTGGACGCAGACCTTCAATCCCGGTCGAAATGATCTCGCGTTTCACTTTTACGAGCATTCGGGTGAATGCAACATGAGAACTCCAGCTTTCCTTGAAATGAAGGTCCGAGAAGGCGGGAATTGCGCGGAGGTGGTCGATTGCCGAACGCACGTCGCGTTCGAGACCTGAAAGCACGGCGTTGATACCTTCGACGCTGAGGATGATCGTACCCCGTATTCCAAGTGACCTGCACGTATCCCGGATCGGATACCGCATGCCGCGGATGGCCGACTCGTCCAGGTCGACAAACTTGTAGCCGGCAACGTTCAAATAGGAGAGATCAGTTTGGCTCATTTGAAAGTTGAAGTTCAAAACGGAAGCTTGCGTCAAAGTTGGCACGCGTCTCAAATTACGCCAATTCACGGGCGAATACCCGGTCCTTGTTAATGCGGTCGGGAGGTCGCCGATAGTATTAGTAGGAGCGTTTTCACTAGAGTGGTCCACGAAACGTCATGGGACGCGGCACAGTCGAAGGTCTGATCGCCGGATTAGGTGATCCCGAGCGTGCGCGGTACCTGATTCTCGCGCAGATGCGGGAAGCTCGGCTTGCGTTCGCAAGAAACGCGATCTATCCCCATCTATCTGATCTTATTCGAACTTTCGACGTGCTTGAGTCGGTTTTCCGAAACCTTGCGGGCTTGCGCGACGGTTTTTCAGGCACGCCTGTCGGGATCGACTTCGATATGGGGCGATTGACCTACGATCGCTCACAACTATCTGGTGGCCATCTTGATCACGTGTCCGAGTTTATACAATGGGCACTACCGCGAATAAGGGAAACGATCGAAGAAGGACGTACCATTTTTGAGTTCGTCGACGGCCAGCTGACGCTGGAGGAAGTTGGCATTCTCCCGTCATACGTGGAGGAGGGCTATCTCATTCTACCGGATACGGAGCGAGGCGGGTACGAGGTTATCAGGTACGAGCTCTCCATCTTCTCCGCCGCTGAGGAGCGTTACCGCGCACTGCGCACGAGTCACGTCAAGCATATTCCCGTCGGAGCGCTGGTTCCGTCGCCGCAGTCGGTCAAACTGGATCTTCTGTGTGAGAACCGGATGCTTCCCAATCCGGCAACATATTGCTTGCGCACAGACATTGAATTTCCGTACGAATCGACGATTTTGCCGATCGCAAAGCGGAAATTGATGCAGCGTCTCTCCGAGCCGAGGGGCTCGGCATGAGCGCAATTAGCGAAACATGAGTGCAGTTTCGTATGTTATAATGCTACACTGATTTGGATCTTGCAGGAGGTTGTTATGGCTACCGATAGGATGAATGAGAACTGGGCACGTGTAAAATCGCAGATTGAGGCGGTGTGGAGTGATCACGACTTCGGCGATAAGGAAATGAAGAAGGCCCGTGGTAATCTCCGCGACATGGTAAATCTCATTCATGAGAAGACCGGTGAGCCCAGAAGCGAGATTACGCAAAAGATTATTGCATTCGTCTAAATGATTGCGTAGCAATCGGTTGGCCGATGGCGCCGATGCCCGGTCTGCGTGGGTGCAAGGCCCAATTTGATGGGCGCACGGCTCGAACATGAGCAGCAATCTTCAGTAGATCGGTATCAATGGCAAAACTCGGGACTGACGCTCCTGTTGAGTCGGCTTCGTACGCATCACGCGTAGGAGATTACGACCACCTGCTGGCGGAACTGCATCAAAGACAAGCAGAAATTCGGCAGGGAGGCGGTCAGGCACGGGTGGAACGAGAGCACTCACGTGGCAAGTTAACAGCCCGTGAGCGTGTCGCGCGTCTCGTCGATAGCAGATCCAGCTTCCTCGAATTCGGTGTATTTGCCGGAGATGGGATGTATGACGAGGAGGGAGGCTGCCCGGGTGGTGGTGTCGTCACAGGTATCGGGCGTATCGAGGGGCGGCTATGCATGATCGTCGCCAACGACGCGACCGTTAAGGCCGGTGCGTGGTTCCCGATTACGGCGAAGAAGAATCTCCGCGCGCAGGAGATTGCCATGGAGAACCATCTCCCGATCATTTACCTGGTCGATTCTGCGGGTGTGTACCTGCCGATGCAGGACGAGATCTTTCCGGACCGCGAACATTTCGGCAGGATTTTTCGCAACAATGCGATACTCTCTGCGCGGGGAATCCCTCAAATCGCTGCAATCATGGGCAGCTGCGTCGCTGGTGGCGCCTACCTTCCGATTATGAGTGACGAGGCGCTGATCGTCGACGGCACCGGTTCTGTTTTTCTGGCGGGCCCCTATCTCGTCAAGGCCGCTATCGGGGAGGAAGTCGATCAGGAAACCCTTGGAGGTGCTCAGACCCATTCGCAGATTTCCGGGGTAACAGACTATCGCGTAGACAATGACGAGGAGTGTCTGCACACAATTCGGCAGCTTGTCGCCAAGATGGGACCCTCGGATTCGGCTGGCTTTCGGCGTGATACCCCGCGTCCGCCGGCCTTCGATGCGCGCGATATCTACGGTATCGTCTCTGCGGCAGGAAACCAGCCGTACGACATGGAGGAGATCCTTGCGAGACTGATCGACGCCGATTCGTGGGTCCCGTACAAGGAGGAATACGGCAAAACGATTCTTACCGGCTATGCGAGCATCGACGGCTGGAGCGTCGGCATCGTTGCCAACCAGCGTGCGGTCGTCAAGAATGCCAGGGGTGAAATGCAGGTCGGGGGTGTAATTTATTCGGATTCGGCCGACAAAGCCGCCCGCTTCATCATGATCTGCAATCAGAAGCGAATACCGCTTGTTTTCGTTCAGGATGTGACCGGCTTTATGGTCGGCAAGCGATCCGAGCAAGGCGGCATTATCAAGGATGGAGCAAAGATGGTGAATGCGGTGGCAAACTCAGTCGTACCGAAATTCACCTTGATCGTCGGCAATTCGTACGGAGCCGGCAATTACGCGATGTGTGGGAAGGCGTACGATCCGCGTCTGATCCTCGCGTGGCCGACGGCCAGGATTGCCGTAATGGGTGGGAATCAGGCAGCCAAGACGCTGCTCCAGATTCAGGTGAGTGCGATGAGCAAGTCGGGCCAGGATATTTCAGAGGACCAGCAGCGCGAGCTCTTATCCGAGATCCAGGATCGCTACGATCGTCAATCGTCACCGTATTATGCCGCCGCGCGACTGTGGGTCGACGAGATTATCGATCCCGTCGAAACGCGAGAATGGATCAGTACGGGAATCGAGGTTTCGAATCATCAGGGCAGCATCCCTGACTTCAGGACAGGTGTGCTCCAGACCTGATTGTGGCGATCTCCGGTTTGAGGTGGGTCGTTTCGTCGCATGTCACGAAGTAGCTTCGCACACGAGGGCGAGGCCCCGGATCCGGCTCCAACTCGAGGCTTCCGACTGGAAGCGCTGACTCGCAATGCGACCAGCAATCCAGGCTAGAAGTTGTATTCGCCGAGCTCCACACCGAGTCTGGTGGAGCGAAAGATCTGCAGCGCGGAATCGAGTGATCGCTCGTTAATTCCCGCCGATAGATGCACCAGAACGAGTTCGCGAACCCCGGCATCGGCAGCAATCTGCGCTGCCTGGTCTGCGCTCGAATGGCCGGGCCCGGCTCCGTTCGCTTCGTGAAGCAGGATCTCGGCGCCTTTCGCCAGTGCAGTGATCGCATCGCACGGCTCCGTATCACACGAGTAGACGGCCGCCTGGCCGCTCGTCCGGCTCTCGATCCGCAGTCCAATCACCGGAATGCTGTGCACACCCGGGCTAGCGGTGACTTTCCACGTGTGATTCGCAAAAACCATCGCGTCTCGCTCGTGAGGGATCACGTGCCAGTCAATCTTCGGAAAGTCCTTCCATCCCGCCATTTCGAAAGCCTCCCACAGGTGCTGGGCCAGATCGATGACTTCCTGAATTCCGTAAACAGGCAGGGGCCTGCGGCGTCCGTGAAGCCACAGTTTCTCCATCAGCAGCGGAAACCCGCTGATGTGGTCGGGGTGCGTGTGGGTGATCACCAGAGCAAAAACAGTGTCCGGATTGATTCCGGCCGACAGCATGCGATGAACCGTATCGCCGCCACAGTCAACGAGAAAGGTCGACGCAGCGTCGGTGAAAGCGAGCATCGTTGTCGTTCGGTGTCGGTCGGCAACGGCACCCCCGGTGCCCAACAGGTGGACGGAAGACATTGGCCGTGAAATCTGTGATCGATAGTGCGACGCTTAGATCTTCCTGGCGACGATGTAATCGACCAGGCTCTCAAGCGAACTGCGTGCTGAAGAAGCGTCAAGGCAAGTCAGCAATTCTCGTGCCTCATCAGCGAGGTCGTACATTACACTTCGGGAATACTCCAGCCCACCCTTCGATTTCACGAAGTCCGTTACCGCGGTTACGTCGGCCCTCGATTTCTTCTTTTTGCGGACGATCGACATGATGCGCTTTCGCTCCGCCTCTGTAGCCTCCCGGAGGGCGACGATCAAAGGCAGCGTCATCTTGCGTTCCTTGATATCAATACCCAGCGGCTTGCCGACGTCTCGGACTCCGTAGTCGAATAGATCGTCGCGAATCTGAAATGCCAGTCCGACCTTTTCTCCGAAGGTTCGCATCGCCGCGACGACATCCGGATTGGCTTCAGCACTAATCGCTCCTGAGGCAGTGCAGGCAGCAAAAAGGGACGCAGTTTTGTCCGAGATGATCTTGAAGTAGGTCTCCTCATCAATGTCGAGCCTGCGCGATTTCTCCATCTGGAGCAGTTCGCCCTCGCTCATCCGGCGGACGGCGTCCGACATGACATGGAGCAGGTCGTAGTCGCGGTATGAGAGCGACATCAGCAATCCACGACTTAACAGGAAATCACCAAACAAGACGGCAATCTTGTTCTTCCAAAGTGCGTTGATCGAGAACGCGCCTCGACGTCGCTCCGCCTCATCCACCACGTCGTCATGCACAAGCGTAGCAGTGTGGAGGAGTTCAACCAGGGCGGCGCCGCGGTAAGACGTCTCAGTGATACCGCCGCACGCCTTGGCACTCAGCAAAACGATTACCGGTCGTATCTGCTTTCCCTTGAGACGGAGAACGTACTGCGTAATCTTGTCCAGGAGGCCGACCTCCGATCGCATCGCATCCCGGAAGTATCGTTTGAACGTCTTGAGTTCATCCTCAACAGGTTCTCGAATCGCTGCGAGCGACACTTTGCCGGACGCGCTGACATGCGCATCCGCGAGCGTCGCGGCAGCTTTTGTGGGCTTAGAGGACGTCAGGAAAGTTTCCTGCATACGGGTTCGCAGGGACGGCGGATGCTTACGGTACAGGCCCTAGTATACGATCGGAATAGAGAAGTGTTTTGGCGAATCGGCTACCCAAACTGGTATCGACTTGCCCGAAGCAGGATGAGGAAAAACGGCACGCCGGCCATCGCCGTAACGACTCCGACAGGGAATTCAACCGGACGGAGAAGCGAGGACGACAGGACATCCGCCCATACCATGAAAACGGCTCCTGTCAGGAATGCCAGCGGGACAACACGTCGATGCCCGATACCGACAACAGACCGGACACCGTGAGGCACGATGAGTCCAACAAACCCGATTGTGCCGGCTGCAGCAACGAGGAAACCGGTCATGAGCGCACACAATGCGAACAGCAGCTTTTTTAAGCGCTCGACGTCGATTCCGAGTGACTGCGCGGCGTCTTCTCCCAGCAACAGGGCGTCTAGAGGCCGCGAAAGGAGGAACAACACGATGGTGCCGAGCAAACATGTTGCGGCAGGCAAGAGCAGTTCGTTCCAACGGGCGCCCGAGAAGGAACCAAGCAACCAGAATAACACACCACGAACCCGGTTTGGATCCGGGGAGGAAAAGGTTACAAATGAGGCAATAGAGGCCATCAGGGCTGACAGGGCCACACCGGCGAGGAGCAGCCGGGCGATCGAGACGGAGCCGTCTGTTCTGGCAACGACAAAGACAAGTATGATTGTAATCAGTCCGCCGAGGAACGCGGCGATGGGCATGGTTAGAATGCTGAGAATGCCGGCCGGCAGAAACCCCATGTAAAAGAGCGACGCGCCAGCCGCGGCCCCACTTGAGATGCCGAGCACGTACGGGTCAGCCAGCGGGTTTCGAACGAGCGCCTGCATGGCGACACCGACCACGGCCAGTCCGCCTCCCACAATCGCAGCCAGAAGGATTCTTGGAAGGCGCAGCGACCAGACGATCAACGATTCGGTCCCGTCCGTCCCGTTTGGACCGGCCAGCAGGGACTGGAGAATATGCGTACCCGATAGACGCACCGATCCGAAGAAGACGGCCGCGACAACAGAAAGAAGGAGGGCTGTCAGCGCGAGGGGGAGCGCGAGTCGTCCGGTGACCTTTCTCATTCGAGCACAACGACGCCGTCGCCCCGCTGGTTGAACGCTTCCGGGTGAAGCCGCACGGCAATGACGGCGAGCGCATCGACGAGTCGCGGCCCGGGACGCAGAAGCACGTCAGGGTCGACGGAGTAGATCCGGCCAGACCGCACTGCGCGGAGTTGCGCAAAGGCGGGATGGTTACGTGTAAGCTCGGCGACGTCGTAGTCTTCGCCGAATGCGCCGACGATGACGTCCGGGTCCTGGCTGAGCACGTATTCCTCCGACAGCACCGCGTTCATCTGGGGTATGTCTGCCGTAATGCTGGATCCGCCGGCACGTCGGACGAGGTCCTGGATGTAGCTTCCGCTGCCGAACGCATAAAGATCCGCATCACCAACGAGTACGAGAACGGACGGCCTTTCCGGAGCCGCTGCCGCCGTCGATGTTACGAAGTCCACGGCATCTCGCAACGTGCGCGCACGATCGTTTGCCGTTTCTTCAGTGCCGACCATCTCGCCAAGACGTTGAATGTCTGCAAGTACGTCGTCGATAGCGGTCGCATCGAAAACATATGCGGCGATTCCAAGGTCACGTAACCGATCTGCGTCCTCGCTGCGATTGACACCCTCAAGCAGAAGTACCAGGTCGGGGTTCAGGTTCAGGATTCCCTCAAAATCCACCGGCAGCGCGCTGATATGCGCAAGGGAGTCAACTTGCGGAAGGTCGTCGGCGGACGAGACGCCTACCAGTCGATCGACGGCTCCCGCCGCGACTGCCAGTTCGGTCAGGCTGGGGGCGAGACTTACGATCCGCTCAATCCTGGTCGGAACAGCAATCTGTCGCCCTGCTTCATCGACAACCGTGGCGTTCCGACGAGCCGCGCTCCCGCGACAGTCCATGAACAGGATTGTGCAGGCGACGAGAAGCAGGGTAGGGACGGCGCCGGCCCAATCCCTTGGATTGAAGTGTTGTGTGATCAAGTAGTCACCCTTAAGATTCGAACCAAGATAAGCCCATTACACTTGTACTGCCGCTGCACATACGTTTGCAGCCTGAGTGCAATTCCCCTCAATCGAAATGTCTGGTGCAGGCGAGCTGGTTCTGATTAACCCCATTTCCGGGGGTGGCCACGACGCGGCGCTCTCACGGAGGCTTCGCGAGTTCGCTGAATCGAAGGATGCCGCCATCGTGTTCACAACGCCAGAGATGGACTACACAAGGCTGGGGCTGGATGCGTACCACCGAATCTGGATCTGCGGAGGTGACGGTTCGGTTGGGAACGTGATCAACGGGATCCATCGGTCTGCCAGCGCACGTATTCCGCTGATCGGCCTCGTGCCGGTCGGCACCGGAAATGATTTCGCTCATGCGCTCGGGTATTCTTCGCTGCACCCGGTCCCGGACCCGGGCGACGTCTTCGATACGCTACTGTCGGACTACGTCGTTGTTCAGATGACTGACGAACAGGGCGGTCGGTTTGAACGTGCGATGATCAACTCGGCAGGGATCGGTCTCGATGCGGAGGTCGCGGCGTTGGCTGGCCGCATGCGGATTTTTGGTCGATCGTCCTACATTGCAGCGACGATCGCGCGGATCCTGAGGCGCCCTCACTGGTCTGTAACGATCGAGACGGATGGTGGCACTGCCACTCGGCAGGCCATGCTTGTCGGCTTTGGTAACAGTCCCCGAACGGGTGGGGGATTCCTTTTGACGCCTGAAGCGGAGATCGACGACGGATTCGTCGACATTTGTACGATTGACAAGGTTCGCGTAGCAAGGGCATTGATTCTCTTGCCTACGGTTCGATCCGGACGCCATATACGGTTTGCGGAAGTCACTACCGACACGGCCCGGACCGTGACGGTTGAGGTCACTCCGCCTGCTCCGATACACGTCGACGGTGAGGTAATCAGTCTCCGGGCGACGCGCGTAGAGGCGACTGTACGAGCCCAGTGCCTCCCATTCTGCGTGCCGACTCGACGATATTATGCGAGCTTCAAACCCAGTTCTTTTTCGTAATTTTGAAGGATGAACCGTCAGGAGAGAAAACGCATCATCGAGCGGCTGGAGGCGCGGCATGGGCTACAGAACCAGGTCGTGGAAACCCGCGATGCCATCCATTCTGAACCGTCGCAAAGCGACGATGGCGTTCATCACGCTATGCGTCGAATCGTCGATGCGGGAGCTGCACGATTTGGCATTCGAGTGGATGAGGCCGTTCCCGGGTCGATTTCCGCCTGCGAGCTGGCGCCTCCACTTGCACGAATGATCGATCATACAGCACTCAAGGCTGAAACTTCTGAGAAGCAGATTCGCCAACTTTGCGCGGAAGCCCGGCAGTTCTGTTTCGCCTCCGTCTGCGTGAACCCCTGCTACGTCGACGTGGCCGCTGACGAACTATCCGGTTCGGATATCGCTGTTTGTACGGTGATCGGATTTCCGCTTGGTGCCACAACCAGCTTTGTTAAGGGGGCCGAGGGGCAGCAGGCCATTCGCGATGGTGCCAGTGAACTCGACATGGTCGTCAACGTCGGGTTCCTGAAAAGTCAGCGGTACGGTGATGTCGAACGGGACGTTCAGAGTGTGGTTGATGCCGCACGCGGAATGAGCACACCTGAGCGTCCGATTCTGGTGAAGGTCATTCTCGAGACTGCGTTGCTCACAGACGAAGAGAAGGTGATTGCCTGCGTGCTCGCGCAGAATGCGGGCGCCGACTACGTGAAAACATCAACGGGATTCTCGACGGGTGGCGCCACGGCTGCGGATGTCGCGCTGATGCGACGCGTTGTGGGCGCAGGCATGGGAGTCAAAGCATCTGGCGGCGTCCGGTCAAGGGAGGACGCCGAGGCGATGATTGCACACGGTGCGACGCGGATAGGAGCAAGCGCGTCAGTCGAAATTGTCCGGAACATTGCCGCGTCCAGCGACAAGACATATTAGTTCAATCCTATACCCGCAGGAAAAATGCGAAGTGTTCTGCTAGGCGCACTATTGGTGGTGTCCGTTGTTCTTCAAGGATGTTCTGGTGCGAACAACGCGGTCGACGACGAAAGAACGCCGCGAGATGAATCGACCGACGTTCGGAAATTTGAGGATTTTGACCCGGCACCTTATGAAGACGATCCAACGACCATCGGCGTGGAGATCGTACACAGTGTCCCCGAGTCGCTGATGAATTCGACTGCCGGGAGAGACGCGCGTTCGGTGCGTACGATTCAAGGCTTTCGAATCCAGATCCACTCGTCACTCGATAAGAGTGCCGCAGTGGAGAAAGAGGAATTCGCGCGTGAATGGTGGCGATCGATTCCGGAAGATGAGCGACCAGTTCCCTTCTTTGGATCGGAGTTACCAACCTATCTGCGCTACGTAGAGCCCTACTACCGCGTTAGAGTCGGCGATTTCGAGCACCGAGGAGATGCCGAGACTGCCCTCGAGTTCATTCGTACGATGTTTCCCGGCGCGTTCATCGCGATCGACACCGTTACAATCGTTCGGTAAGCGGTGAGCAGCCGGCTGTTAGCGTCGCAGGTGATCAGAGATTCAGCAACGTAGTTGACGCGGTCATCAGCGCCAGGGTCACAAAGGCGGCCAGGACAATGACGACCTGCAGGATCGTGCTGGTGGCATCGCCGACCACTGTGTCAGGGGAGGGAATTCTCTTGGCCGATCTGACTTCTGTACCAAGGGTTCCTGTTGCGACGGGCTGTACGATGTATCGTCTCATGGCGGTTCTCGGATGGTCCACCGGTGGTAATACAATTCCGGTTCCAATCGGCGTTGAAGCAACCATTACTCCGGTTACCCACTCAAATTTGCCCACGCAGAGCGATAGTGGGCATATCGGACGGAATCAGGCGACTGGGGAAGTCCAGAGAAGTCGACTTTGATTGTCTAGATAAATAGTCGACCTTAACGCGACCGCGGAGGCGGTCGATAGCAGGTCTGAGTTCACGGTTGACGGATCACTTACGTTTGGGGAATTGATTTGGAGTCAGAGAACTGGAGCCAGCTTCACGACATCGGTCTGCTGTACCTGTGCTGCATGCACGGCACGGACGCGGAAATCGATCCACAAGAATTGACGCTTGTCCGCAAGCTGCTGCAGAAACGGAGCGGAAGTCAGAAGCAGGCCTCGTCCGTTCTGGACGACGTGATCTTGATGTACGTGGGTGCTTCGGGCTCGCGCATGCTTGCGACATCGATCGCCTCTCTCGGGAACACCGTCGATGAGCCGGGTCGTGCCGAGATTCTACAGGAGCTGGCGGATATTGCTTCGGCGGACGGTCTCGTCTACCCCAACGAGGTCCAGTTCATAGCCAGCGTAGCTCGTCAGTGGGACATGGAGGGCTATCTCGGGCAATCAAATTGACAGTGCCGCGGCCTTATCCCGCGCATTGCAGGCTGCACCAATGATTCCCGCCCGGTTGGCGGTTTGGGCAGTCACGAGGTCGGCCTCGGTTCGCAAGTACTTGAACCATTCTTCTTTGCGTTCCGGCTTGCTGACACCGCCGCCGATGATGATCAGGTCTGGGCCCAGCAGGAACTCGATTCGGTCGAGGTAGTGCTGAAATCTCTTCGACCATTTCTTCCAGGAAAGGTCTTTCTTCTCACGCGTACGGTCAGAGGCGTAGAGTTCGCCATTGTGTCCCTCGACGTTGATGTGCCCGAACTCGGTATTTGGTACGAGCGCGCCATCGATAAAGAGGGCAGAGCCGATTCCCGTGCCGATAGTAAGAAGCAAAACGACGCCGCTACGACCCCGACCAGCGCCGAAACGCATTTCCGCGATTCCTGCCGCGTCTGCATCGTTGACGGTTGCAACGGTACTTCCCAGTCTCTTTTCCAGCTCCGCCGCAAAATCGTACCCGATGAACGCCTTGTTGATGTTCGTTGCGGTCTTGACAATCCCGTTCTTGACGCGGGCAGGGAGCGCACAGCCAACGGGCCCCGACCAGGAAAAGTGCTTGGCAATTTCGACAATCGCGTCAGCAATCGCATCCGGGGTCGCCGGATTCGGCGTCGGGATGCGGATCCTGTCGCCGAGCGCCTCGCCGGAGTCCGTATCCACGGGATATCCCTTGATTCCAGATCCTCCAACGTCTATTCCCAGTATCTCCACAATTCCTGATTCTTTAGGTTATTGGATAAGCCTGTCTGCGGCCGATCCGCCCTCGAAGTGTCAAATGACCTGCGCAATAATCGGCGTTTGCGCATGATACTACCAATCGGGCAAGCGGACTAATGGTTCCCGGCGCAATTTCGTGCCCCCGTTCGGAGCAATGCGGCCCTTGAAGGCAGAACTAAGTAAATTGTCAGAACAATTCTAAACCAACAAGCCGTCGAAAATGAAGCTAGCAATTGCCGTCCTCGTTCTGGGTGGGCTCCTTTTCAATTCGTGTCAATGTTCTGACAAGCCGGACATTGGGCCCGTTGAGAGTGGCGCCGTCTCCGCAGCATTCTAGAGCCCTGGGTCTGGTTGATGCGGATTTCGGATGACAAGATAGCAGAGGTTCGCTCTTGTACTGACATCGTAGATGTCGTGAGCGATTTCGTGCGCCTCAAGAAAAGAGGGTCGAATTTCGTTGGGCTTTGCCCGTTTCACAATGAGAAGACTCCTTCTTTCAACGTTAACCCGAAGCTGCAGATCTTCAAGTGTTTTGGTTGCGGTGTCGGGGGCGACGTGTTTCAGTTCCTCATTCGAGCAGAAAACGTTTCGTTCCCGGAGGCCGTCCGCTCTCTCGCAGACCGCGCAGGCGTACACATTCCGGATGATCAGCCCGAAAGCCGCGAAGATGATCCGACCGAAGCCGTATATCACGCCCTGCGTTTTGCCGCTCGCTTCTTTTATGACGCGCTGACTTCGGGCAATGACGGTGCGGCGGCGCTGTCGTATCTAACGGAGAAGAGAAAGCTGAATCCTGGCTCAATAAAAAAGTTTGGACTTGGCTATGCGCCGGCCGGCTGGACCACATTCGCCGATGCAGCGAATAGTGCGGGAATAAAGAAGGAGGTTCTCGAGCAGGCCGGGCTGGTACTGAATCGTAAGGACGGCTCGGTCTACGATCGATTTCGGAATCGCGTCATGTTTCCGATACTGTCCAACGTGGGACGAGTGGTTGGGTTTGGCGGACGCGTTCTCGACCCGGGTGATGAACCGAAGTACATCAATTCCCCAGAGACCGTCGTCTACCACAAGAGCCGCGAACTCTACGGCTTATATCAGTCGAAACAGGGGATACGGCGTAAGGACGAGGCGCTGTTAGTCGAGGGTTACACGGATGTCATTTCGCTTTCGCAGGCGGGAGTTGATACGGCCGTGGCCTCGAGTGGGACCGCGCTGACGCAGGATCAGGTTCGAGCCCTCAAGCGCTATTGCAATCGCGTCGTCCTTTTATATGATGCGGACAGTGCCGGCGCCGGTGCCACCGTACGCGGCATAGACCTGATCCTCGAGGCGGGAATGTCTGTTGCAGTCGTTCGACTTCCCACAGGTGACGATCCAGATTCATTCGTACAGCGCGAAGGGGCGAGCGGGTTTGAGGAATACGTCCGCAACAAGCGTGAGGATTTCGTCGAGTTCAAGTACAAGGTGGCAGTAGATGATGCCGATCTGTACACGCCGGACTCGGAGGCGGCAGGCCAGCGGTCCGTGATGGAGTCGCTGAGTCGCAGACCGGATCCACTTGTGCGCGAAAACTACGTTCGCCTGGCAAGCGACGTAATGGGAATACCGGAT
>JAGQWL010000145.1 GCA_020437385.1 Bacteroidota bacterium | reverse complement strand
TCGCATGCCGATCCCGCAATCCATATCCGGAACGGACCAGACGGTCCGGCCAGAATCGAAGTCCGCATCGGAACCCGTCGTCCTGATAGTTGACGACAGCGACGAGATGCGGGCTTACCTGCGCGGCTGCCTCAACAGGGGCGGAATAAACAACATCATCGAGGCCGCCGACGGACTGGATGCGCTGCACGTTGTTCTGGACAAAGAGGTCGCGCTCGTGATCAGTGACATCGTCATGCCCGGGCTCGACGGCTATGAACTCTGTCGACGCGTCAAGGAGAACGCGGAACTCGGTGATATACGCGTCCTCCTCATCAGCGGCGAAACGACCGGCACGCAACCCGGCTGTATGAACGACGGATTTCTCAACAAACCCTTCAATGCGGCAAAACTGCGATCAAGCGTCCGCCGCCTGCTCAATACCGACTGACAGCCATGAAGAACCTGAAAGCGTTTTCTGTTCTGACAAGTTGCATTTTGACTTTGGTCTGCTATGCGACTTCTGCACGAGCGCAGTCCGCCTCACTGGATGCAACGGACGATGCGTTCGAAGACCGCGTCGAGTTGTCCTGGTCGCTGGCGATCCCATCCGGACAGTTCTTTCGGATCGAACGGGACGGTGCAGTGCTCGGCATCCGATCGCGAACCGAAACATCCTTTGTTGACCGCAGCGGCAATCCGGGACGTGACTACACATACTGCGTGATTCCAACGGATGCCGCATCGACGGATGGAACGCCAATGTGCGATTTGGGACGACGCAGCATCCTCAGCGCCGGGTCCGTCGAGGCCACTGACCGCACGCTGGAGGATCGCGTCGGCGTCACCTGGACAGACCGCTCAGAGGTCGAAGCGGCGTATCGGGTCTATCGCACGACAGTCGCGGCGGCGGACTCGACCCTTCTGGCGACATTGGGAGCCAATCGAACTTTTTTCAATGATGATTCTGCTACCACCGGGACCACCTATCGCTATTGCGTGGTCGCGGTCGACGATGCCGGGTTTACATCCAACGTTGCATGCGACAACGGTACACGCGGTGCTGTCCTCCCCCCTGCTGCCGTCGCTGCCAGCGACGGACAATTCAATGACCGGGTGCGCGTGACCTGGGTCGATCAAACAGCGACCGAGACTGGTTATTCGATCTACCGATCGGGAACGAAGATCGGTTCCGTTGGCGCAAACGAAACGCTCTACGACGACCTACAGGCCGCCGTCGGCGTCGATAACCCGTACTGCGTCAGCGCAACGATTGACGGAATTGAGTCTGTCATGGTCTGCGACACCGGGAGGCGGGGGGCTCTCGCGCCGCCCGAAACCGTCGTTGCGACTGACAACCTCTTCGACGACCGCGTCGATCTCTCATGGAGCGACGCAGGTGATACGGAAGACGGTTTTGTCGTCTCGCGCTACATCGGCGAGAATCTGGATGTCACCTTTCCGGAACTGGCTGCGAACGCTGAATCGTTCTCCGACCCGTCAGCATCACAGGAGGTGACCTACAGCTACTGCGTGCAAGCCTTCAGCGATGCGGATGAAGACAATCGATCAGTGTCCACTTCCATCTGCGATGACGGCACGCGCAGTGCCGTGCTCGCTCCAACTTCTGTTTCGGCGAGTGACAAAACGTTCGAGGACCGAACTGAAATCACGTGGTCCAGCTCGTCCGCCACAGTAATGCTGTTCAACATCTATCGCGACGGCGTGCTTGTCGACAATGTCCCCGCAAACGAACTGGTTTTCGCGGACACGCAGATCGCATCCGGCCCCGAGTACAACTACTGCGTTAGTGCCATGACCGTCACTGGCGCGAGCACGTCATTGCAAGGTGAGATCGCGGAGCTAGTCCGTTCCATGCGGCGAGGGACGGAGGGGCAGTCCGAGAGTACGGTCGACGGCGCCGCAATCGAAATTGAATCGGTCCGACCGGATCCACAGGCGGTTCTTCTGGCCTTGAGTCGACTCGCCTCGAATAAGCCGACGCTGAAGCAGCTTTCGGGCCGATCCGAGAACATTTCCCGGTCTGACCTCGATGCGCAGCTTGCTGCAGCCGGTATCGTTGAATCGGAAAGCATCTGCGACACCGGAAGTCGCCTCCTCAACGCGCCCTCGGACGTGGTTGCGACGTTCGAAACGTACGAGGATCGCGTCGAGATCACCTGGACCGACAACTCCGAGGTAGAGCGTGGCCACCACATCTACCGAAAGGGACCGGCCGACGAACAACCGTTGCTCGTCGGAACGGCGAACACGGGGCGAAACTCTTTCGGCGATTTCCGAGGTACGCCGGGCGTAACCTACACGTACAGCGTCCGCGCTTTCGACCTCCGTGGGCCAGGAGGTGAGTCTTCAGCAGACAGCGACAATGGGGGGCGCAAACTCGAGGAACCGACGGGACTCGCAACGTCGACGGATGTCAGCGAAACAAGCATCTCCTTCGAGTGGACAGACAACTCGAGGGCCGAGACGGGCTACGAGATTCGTCGAGATGGCGTTGTACTCTCGGAACTTGCCGCAAATGCTATGACCTTCACGGATTCGGCACCGGTGATCGGCGTCGAGCACAACTACGAGGTAACCGCCGTCGACTCGCTCGGTCGTTCCGAAACGGCAACACTGGCTGCTGGAACAGAGTTGTTGGCACCAGGATCGTTCGCGGCTTCCGACAGCTACCTGGATCGCATCGTACTCGTATGGCAGGACGAAACGATCGTTGGGACAGGCTATTCAATCACGCGCAACGGCGAACCGCTGGCCACCCTCCCGGCGGGGTCCAATACGTATATCGACGAGACCGTCGCATCGAGAGAGCAGTATACGTACTGCGCAACGACGATTTACGGTAATGGCCCGCTCACGGCCAGCTCTCCAACCGTGTGCGACATCGGAACGTCGGTTGTTACCGTCACGGACGCGAAGTTCCAGCGTTTTGATGCGCCGACGAATCCCACTCCATACGAAGGCAACTACGGCTACAACATCGCGACTGCCGGACGACTGGCGGTCGTCGGGGCCCCTGGGCTTGGAGAGACGCGGGGACCGTTCGCCGACGGCGCCGCCTACATTTACGAACAGGACCCCGTCTCGCTTCTGTGGTCGCAGTCCGCAAGATTGGTACCCGAGAATCCGCAGTCGACCTTGGGAGACCGATTCGGCTGGAATGTGGCGGCGTCGGGAAACACAGTTGCTGTCACCAGTCCCTCTGCCTGCGCAACGGAAACACCGAACTGCGCGACGCCTGCGGGCGAAGTGGCCATTTGGGTTCGCGACGAGAGCTCGGGTGCGTGGAGTCGGAAGCAGACTATCACTGCCACCACAGGTACCTATCTGGGATGGTCCGTCGCGGTTGACGACGACGCGCTGCTCGTCGGTGCCAACGGGCTCGTATTCGTTTATGGGCGCTCCGCGGAAGCAGATCCTTTCGTGTTCGAGAAGGAGATTTCGATAGGAAATCTTAGTCAGGTCCATCGACTTGCAATATCGGGTTCGTACGCGATTGCCGCGGGCTATGATACAGCTGTGATCCTTCATCGAAGCGATGACACCGGCGAGTGGGTCGCGCAAACGAGCTTAACCGCTCCGTCGGTTCCCGGGTATCAGTCAGCACTCCTGAATGACGGAACAGGTGCGGCGATTTCCGGCGATAACGCGTTCGTTTCGGGGCTGGTTTACAACGACGCCCTGCAGGAGTACAACGAAGTCGTCTGGGTCTATCAACGGAATCCTGCAACGGGTGCCTGGCAACTCGCGCCTGATCCGGCGGGAACCATCACCCCTCCGGAAACAGACTTGCGGCCAGATATCGGCGACGGGTTCGGCGCCCGGATGTCTGCGTCCGGCGGCCTGCTCGCAATTGGTGCACATGAGTTCGGCGCTGACGTATCGCAGCAGTACGCTCGAGGCCGCATCTTTCTGTATTCGCTGACCGCCGGAACGGGTGTCTGGGAACCGCTTTATGAACTCGGTCCTGATGGCCGCCCACAGTTGCGCACGATTGAATCAGCAGCCGACGAATACCGAACGGGTGGTGCCCTGGCCGTCACCAACGACAAGCTTGTCTATGCTGCGACCTCATTGAAACCGCCGACGGAGGAAAACACAGGAGTGGTCTATCTGTCGACCGAACCGATCGGCGACCTCCTGGTACCTCCCACGTCCGTCGCCGCCACAGACGGTGACTTCAAGACGCGCGTACAGGTCCAGTGGAACGATGAGGCGCTCGACGAAGATGGCTACCGCATCTACCGTGACGGCAAACTCGTCGCCGAGTTGGCCGCCAACTCCGAGTCGTACTCGGACTTCGACATCGCCGCCGGTAGCCTCGCGGAGTACTGTGTGCACACGTTTCGATCAGATCTCGTCGCTACGGCCAGCGCATGCGACTTCGGATGGCGCCCACCGGATGGCGCGATCTCCGGAAGCGTACGCGCACCTCAGACGCAGACGGGACTCGCAAGCTCTGCCAGTGCGGTTGTCGCGGACGCGGGCCAGCGCGTCTCCGCGACAGATCTGCAGTCGACGCCCGCCATTATCGCGGCTGCGACGGACTCAGTCCTGATCTGCATCGCCCCGGACCCCGATCGAGGTATCCTGTTCGACGGATCCGGCGGATCGGTTCGCATACCCTTCGGTAGCCTCTCGGGGCCGTTCACGATTGAGTTCTGGACAAATCGCGCGGCTCTCGACAATCAGGAGCATGCTGTCATCTCGGTCGGGAGCGCAGGATCGACGCAGCAGGTGTCTGCCCGCTTCCTGGCCGACGGTACACTTCGATTTACCGTCGGGGCCACCGACCTGGACTATGCTGATGCGAATCCGCTCGGCTGGCACCACTGGGCGCTTACAAAAGCGTCCAGCGGAGAACGACAGATTATCCGAGACGGCGTCCTCGTGCAGAGCGATGCGTCACCCGCAAGCGCGCTTGTCGGCGGTCTCCTGGTGCTCGGGTCGGATGCTGACACAACATCCTTCTTCTCGGGCACTCTGGATGAGGTCCGCGTATGGAACGTGGCTCAAACGCCCACTCAAGTCATCTCGACGATGGGCCGGCGCCTGGAAGGAAACGAATCTGGTTTGCTCGGATACTGGGCCATGAATCAAGGGCGAGGAAGGGCCGTCGGCGACGACACCAACTTTGGCCACCACGGAACGATGCATGGCGGCGTCTCGTGGTCCACCGCCGGAGCGATCCGCACCTGTGTACTTGCCGACACCCAGGGCAAGTACACGCTGGGGGGCGTTCGATACAACGAAAGCACGACTTTCACTGTCACGCCAAGACAGACGCAGCGCGTGTTCGATCCTCCGGCAAGCGATGTCACGTTGAGCATTCAGCATCCGGTCGAAAACCAGCTCGACTTCATCGATGTCACGCAACTCGGTGTGTCCGGACACGTGGTTTTCGAAGGGACCGAGTGCCCGGTTCCGGATGCCGACATACTCGTCGACGGCGTGTCCCGCGGTTCGACGCAGAGCGACGGGTCGTTCATGATCTCGGTACAGCCATCTGAAGGTGACTCTTATCGGTTCGCACCACAGAAAGCAAACGCCAACGACGCCTCCGATATCTATGGATTCATTCCCTCACGTCGGAATCTCGTCGCAGACCAGGCTTTATTCGGCGTTGACTTCTCGAGCACCAAGACCAGACCGCTGCACGCTTATTTCGGCGCGAGCTGCGAATCGATTGGAAGCCTCGGAACGATCACGATCGAGGTGTCGACGGAAAACGGATGCTACCAACAGACGTACGAAGTCAGCGGAAATCTCGACATCGACCTGCCGCCGCAGAAATACCTCGTCCGGGTTACGGACGTGCAGTTCGATGAGCCGGAGCTCCGAGCGGACATGATTCAGTATTTTGACAATGTCGGCGTCCAGGAGATCGACCTGACCAATGATCGCGACACCCTGGACCTTACCTACCACGCACCCATCGGGATGACCATCGCGGGCCTGCCTGCGACGGACCCACAGTGCACGACCTACACCACAGCCGACGGCGCCAGCCTCCCGCTTACGTCCGTCCTGCAGCAGGGTCGTACCTACTCGCTGACGATGAACGTCAGCGAGGACTACGGGTCCGGCCGCGTGTGCCCCGTCAACAACGGGACAGTAGCGGTTTACGACGCGATCGCGGATTCGGCAAACACGAAACGGACGTATCGCGTCGAAGATGGGAAGGTCCTCCATCGGACGCTTGCCGTCTCGCCAAACGTCTTCAAGGGAGCATCCGTGAATGGCGTCAATCGTTCGTATCAGAAGTCCTTTACCGCTGTCGCGGAGGTACCCGGCCGCGATCCATTCTCTCTGACGGAATGGGTAATCGTAGAGGGAGTGCGTGCACGGACATCAGAGTTCGTATCGGCCACGACTGACCCATTCCCGCTGCTTATCGTTCATGATCCGCCAGGCACGAACTCGGAGGCATACCTCGAAAAGGGTACAACAACCTGCTCAACCATGTCGAGTATGTACCTCGGCGGCGGCGCGGGCGGAGGATCCGTGGACGTGACGCTCGGATACAGCCCCATCGTCGGCTTCGGCGTCGCAACCAAGTATGGCGGTGGTCTCACGTTCAAAGCAAAGACGCTCGCCGGGGCTACGTACGGAAATACAGGCGCATTGCAGATCTGCGCCTCGACAACAGAAAAATTCTCGACGTCCGGCGATACGGGCTGGTCCGGCGAAGATGTCTATATGGGCGTTGCGCTGAATCTGGTTTTTGCGCGAGCCGATGAGCTGGTTCTGAACCAGTGTGAGATTGCTGTAACTGAAAGGCTGGCCGCCGATCTCGACACTGAGAATGCGTTCGAAACAACGTACATCTATGGAGAGACGCACATTCGCGACAGCCTCATTCCGGACCTCGAGGAGTTGATCGAGCTCAGCGGAGGCGACCCGTCGCTTACCGGCGACCCGAACGGTGACGGCAACGAGGAAACCGTACGACTCACCCAGGCACTCGCCAACTGGAAGAAGCAACTCGCAAACAACCAGGTGCTCAAGGCGCAAGCCCTCGATGGAACCGTCGAGAACATTTCGTTCAGCGCCGGCGCGGACTACGAATACAGTCATACCGCGGATACGACGCGGTCGACTACCGAAACGGTGCGAATCTACGTCGACACCGAAAACAGCATCGGGGGAGTCCTGACCGTGCTCGGCTACGATCAAACGTTCCTGGCGACCGTGCAGCAGCACTTTGAGCGTGTGACAGAAGATGGTTCGTCCGTTCAAACCACGCATGCGATGGGTTACACACTTTCGGATGGAGACACGGGGGATTTCTTTTCGGTCGACATCGGAACCGACCCGCGCTATGGTACACCCGTGTTCGGGACGGTGAGCGGACGAAGCTCAAACCCATGGGAAGCGAATACCCAGCGTCGCGACTGGCCGCTTTTGAGCATCAACCCACCGGTGCAGCACAACGTACCGCCGGACGAAGTCGCCACATTCACAGTCAGCCTGACAAACGCCACCGAATCCGGCGAGCGGCGGGAATATGTTGTTGCGCCGATCCGGCAGTCGAATCCGGGATCCGCTGCGCTGAACATCGGCGGAACGGTAACGGGCGGAACGTATCTCGTTGCGGCAGGGGAAACCCAGGAGATCACCGTTAGCGTCGGGCGGGGGGCGTCTCGCTACTCTTACGAAGATCTGGAGTTGATCGCCTATCCCGCACTTGACTACGCGATCTGGCAGGCAGACTCCAGGCAGTCGCTGGCCACGTCGGATACTGCGCGATTCAGTGTTTACTACGAAGCGCCGTGTTCAGACATTGCGATCCTTCGGCCGCGGGCGCCGTGGAGCATCAACGCCTCGCAGATCGTCGACTCCCTCGAAGTTATTCTTCGAGACTTCGATCTCAACGGTTCGGATATATTCGATGTGAACAGGATTGGATTTCAGTTCCGACGGTCCGGCAGCCCCGACTGGTTCCCGGGAAGGAGCGTCAGCATAAACCGAAGCGGTGCGGCAGAAGCGGACAGCCTCGACGCGCAGGCGCGATCCTGGATCGCCCGCTGGCGGCCGCAACGCGATGGAGACTATCAGCTTCGAGCATTCACGCAGTGCAGCAGCGGTGACCAGGTTTACTCGGAGCCAGTCGCAGGAGTGGTAGACACAAAAGCACCAAAGCCGCTGGGCACACCAGAACCCGCCGACGCGGTGCTGACCTTCGGCGGCACGATCTCAGCCACATTCGACGAGCCGATCGCCTGCAGTACGATTTCGCTCGAAGGCAATGACGCCAATGCCTCCGTCACCTATCTCGACGGACCACTGGCGGGTTCGAAGCTCGACGGATTCGATCCCGTCTGCGATGGAACCACGGTCGTGTTGACACCGCCCGAGGACTTCGATTGGACACCGGCCGAAGGAAGACTCGTACAGGTGTCGCTTGACGCAGTGGCGGACATATACGGAAATCCTGTTAGCGCTCCGGTGCGCTGGCAGTTCACTGTTCGGCGCAGTGCGTTCGCATGGGCTCCAGCGAATCTCGAAATCGAGATTCCTCGCGGCACGCAGAAGCGGGTCCAGGCACGACTGGTGAACGGAAGCGCACAGCCGGTTGTGTTTCAGACACCTGATACCATCGAGCTGCTTCCGGAAAACGGCTCATCCGCTATCCCACTCGATGTCACCGGCAGCAGTGGAAATGTCGTAGCCCGCGGCGAACACAACATCAGCTTCACGATTCCTGACTCCCTCCTTCCCGGAAGATACACGGCGACGCTCATGGCAACCCGGATCGTGAATGACGCACCGAAGGAGGAAACGCCGCTGTACGTCACCGCGGATGTGGTCTGCCGTGCTCCCGACTGGCAGGTAAATCCTGCGGCATTCGAAAACTCGATGACGGTGGTCGCCCGTCTCGTCGTAAACGGAGAGGTTTCAACCGACTCATCGGATGTGATCGTCGCGATGGTCAACGGTGAGGTACGGGGCGTCGCGCACGTTACCGAACCAGCGGCGGGCGCCTACCGCGTGCAGATGCTGGTGTACGGCGACGGCCAGGGGGATCTTGTTCAGTTCCAGGTATGGGACGCCGATCAATGTATGCTGTATCGCGAGACGAGCAAGGCCTTCCTCTTCCGAAGCGGTCAGTCTGTCGGGACATTCGCAGATCCCGTCGAACTGCAAGCGCCGCCGGCGGCCGTCCCGCAGGCAGTACAACTTGCTGCCGGGTGGACGTGGTTCTCCACGAACCGGGTCGCGCCGGACGCTTCGCTCAATGCCATGCTCGCGGGCGTCATTGCTGCACCGGGTGACCTGATCAAGGGACAGACGGCATACGCGCAGTACGACGCCGCCTCCGGATGGGTTGGCACGCTGAAGGAGATCACAAACGGTCAGGGATACTTTGCCAGGTTGCAGCAATCGAATGTGCTTCTTCAGAATGCAACCGCGACGGACCCAACAAGCCCGATCCTCCTAAACAACGGCTGGACGTGGATCGGATATCTACCAACTTCACCCATCGAGACGAACGATGCACTTGCGTCCCTCGATTCCAATCCGGGCGACCTGATCAAGAGTCAGTACGCATTCGCGGAGTACGTCGACGGCACGGGCTGGGTCGGCTCACTGACCGACTTGTCGCCAGGACTTGGGTATCTCATCTATGCGGCTGAAGGCGGAACCTTGACCTATCCCGCAGCAAGACCGTCAACCTACGTCGACCTGGCACCGTCCCCCGACCCAGTCGGTGCGGAACAGACTATGGCAGCAGAAAGTCGGGACGAACCTACCGTCACGACAGCGAGTCAGCTGGGCGAGGAAGCGACCGATTCTACGAGAATCGCGATTCTGCCTTGGACGGTTGCGGTCGACGACTATGCCGAAACGATGACGGTCGTTGCTGAAGTACAGCGAAACGGTCTGGCCATTGACGACCCGAATCTGGAGATCGGGCTCTTCGCCGCCGATGGGTTGCGCGGCGCTGGCAGGATCGTCACGATCGATGAGACGAATCGGGCGAGAGCCTTCATCATGGTTTACGGAAACGAGCCAGACGAAACACTGACCATCTCCATTCGCGACATCGCGACCGGAAAGGTAGTCGACGTTAACCAGCATGTAACGTTCGCCGCCAACGGACGAGCAGGAACCGTGGGCGATGCTCTGATCATCGAGACCGAATCCGAGGCGGCCCTGCCGACCGAGTTTGCGCTTGAGCAGAACTATCCAAATCCGTTCCGTTCAGAAACGCAGATCCGGTATGCGCTGCCAGAACCGGGTCCCGTTCAAATCGAGGTTTTCGACGTCATCGGCCGACGTGTGGCGGTCGTTCTCGACGAGCCGAAGGTCGACGCGGGTTGGCACACAGCGCGCTTCGACGCCACGGGCCTCGCGAGCGGAACATACTGGTATCGCGTTAATGCCGGCGAATCAAAAGACGTTCGCAAGATGCTCCTCGTGAAATAGCTGAATGGTGAAACCACGATCATGAATAGCAAGATGAATCTGAAACCGCCCCTGCTGCTGGCGACCGCCAGTGTTGGCATCGCGATTTGTCTGTGCGGCAGTGCCCACGCACAGGACCCAGGTTGGGAGACCGACGCCGCAGCATTCCAATACAGCATGACGGTTACCTCGGCAGTCTTCGTCGACGGCGAACGTGTTGACGGGCCGGGCTACGTACTAGCCGCGTTCGTCGACGGCGAGGTGCGCGGCGTTGCAGAACCTTCGGACGTCGGCCAAAAGACCGTCTTCTTCCTGACCGTGTTCGCAAACGAAAATGGTGAGCCGATTACCTTCGGGATCTATGACGCAGCGGCAGATTCAATTCGACTCGGCGAACAACTGCTCCGCTTTCGGTCGAACGGCATTCTCGGCATCCCGAGTGCACCCTATCGCCTCGACGCCGGTGTCGATCCCATCGTGAATGATCCGACCTCGTGGACCGTGGATCCGGCGTCATTCGGTGCGACGATGACGGCAACGGTGCGCGTTGGAATTGACGGCGAGCCGCTGGCGGATTCTAATGCGAAGCTTGCTGCTTTTGTAGGATCGGAAGTTCGTGGTACTGCGCCGGCGACCATGATCACCGTTCCGAATGATGGAACGTCTGCGCTCTTCTTTCTGACGCTCTTTGCAAACGTAGATGGCGAGGTCGTTACATTGCGAATCTCGTCCCCCGCCACAGACACGATCTACACCTTCAAGGATGTCTTCGAATTTGCGAGCGGGGAGCGTTTAGGAGGGCCCGACTCTCCCCTGGTCGTCGGATCCCCGCTGACGACAAGTGTTGACCCGGCATCCGCCGGTGGGCCGACGGCATTTTCAGTCTTTCCTAACCCAGCGGCCAGCGTTGTACACCTCGCCTGGCACTCAGACGGTGGGGCGACTGTGCGCGTTCAGACCTTCGACATACGCGGTCGTAAGGTGGAGGACCTGGGTGAGATTGCAGGTTCCAGCGGCCATCACGAACTCTCGATCGATCTTGCGGATAACCCGGCAAGTCGCTATCCGCCCGGAGTCTACTTTGTGCGCTGGACAGCGGGGCGCGATGCGACGACGACACGATTTGTGGTCGCGCGCTAAGACGCATTTCACAATATGCCACGGATGCGCTCGGCACGATGCAGTTCTTACTCACTCACTCAGACAATGACGCAGCGCGTCGACAGCGGCTTCGATCTCCTCTTCCGTGTTGTAGTAGTGCGGAGAGAGACGCAGCGACGCAGTCACGCCCTTGTCGGCATTGTCAATGACGGCGGCGGTTCGCGACTGCGCCGAAAGGTTGATTCCCCGTTTCCG
Organism: Bacteroidota bacterium; assembly: GCA_020437385.1. Taxonomy (GTDB): domain Bacteria; phylum Bacteroidota; class Rhodothermia; order Rhodothermales; family JABDKH01; genus JAGQWL01. The sequence goes on along the minus strand of JAGQWL010000145.1, from coordinate 1,129 downwards.
CAGTGCCGCAACCACCTCCGCGGGATCGTGGCCGGCGGGTTCGCAACTAACGATTGCCGCAAGCTCCGCCCCTCTGTCGAGTAGCCGCACGCCGTCTATTCGAGCAAGACGTTCGCGGAGCCCATCCGCAAGCAATCGTACCCGCTGCTGGATGCTTTCGAGTCCGATCGACATCGCATAGCGCGCCGCCTCTGCTGTGCCCAGGATGAGCGCGAAGTAGGACTCCCACGTTTCGAATCGGATGGCACTGTCCGCAAGTTCGTAACGATCCGCCTCCACCCACTCGGCTCCTCGCAGATCCGGAAAAAGTGGTGCCAACCCCAGGTCGAGCACACGATCCGACACGAAAAGAAATCCGGATCCGCGCGGTCCCCTGAGAAACTTGCGCGACGTCGCAGAAAGGAAGTCGCAGCCGATTGCGGCGACGTCGACAGGCATCTGGCCGACACTCTGGCAGGCATCCACGAGATACAGTACACCTTCCTCGCGACATACGCTTCCGATGGATGTCACGTCCTGCACCAACCCCGAATTTGTCGGGACGTGCGTCACGCTGACAAGTCTCGGCCGCAGGCCGCGAATCATCTCCTCCATCACGCCTACGTCGACACCGCCCGCGTCGCCATCCGGCGCCCTGACAACCGCAACGCCGAGCCGGTCACGCAGCGACAAAAACTGAATCTGATTTGAGTTGTAGTCATTGCGGGTAGTCAGGATGATGTCGCCGCGTTCGAACGGAACGGATGAAACGGCCTGGGCAAACGAAACGGTTGCACTTTCGGTGAACGCGATGTTGCGGGCGGACGAGCCGACAAGCTGCGCGACCGCCCGGTACGCATCGTCAAAGGCGCCGGCCATCGCTGCGTGCGCTTCGTACCCGCCGATCCGGCTCTCAAGATCAATGTATTGCCTGATCACGGTCAGAACCGGATCCGGCATCAGTGACGAGCCCGAGTTGTTGAGATGGATGCGCTCAGCGCATCCCGGTGTTTCGGCGCGTAGTTGGGATATGTTCATCAGGCGGGATTAATGGATTCCGGCAGTTTGACGTGGTCCCGTTCACTACTAATAATACCAGTTCAGAACCCGGCACGCCCGAAGCGTATTCCACTTGCTTGGTTTTCCGACG
>JAGQWL010000144.1 GCA_020437385.1 Bacteroidota bacterium | reverse complement strand
TGACCGGCTCGTTCATGTTCTCGGCGTCGACCAGCACCCACAATTCGTCGGCTCCGGCCGCCACGAGGCCGCCCAGACCCGCTCCGGCGAATCCGAGGGCTTGGCGCACCTGCTGGAGCTCGGCGTCCTGTAGAACTTCGAGTTCCGCGACGCGCCGTCCCAAGGCGGGCAGCTTGATCCGGTCGAGATCGACTCGCGCGCCAGCGACCGTATGTTGCCGGACGTAGCGATTGACGATCGCCAGACTCGAATCACCATCGGCCAGGGCACTTCCGCCCAGGGCCACGAGACATGCGGCAGCCAAGCAGGGCCGCCACACACGATTTAACAGGGAATGAAGCATGGGAAAGTCCTTACAGGGAGGAGCGGATTTCTCGAACTAAGTAGTCTAGCGCTCGAAGCGATACACGATGTCGCGACTACCGTTGTAGCTAACGTCAGGCAAGACGATCTCAACGGCTTCGTCGGTGACATGGTAAGGAAACGGATCGCCGGTTCGCGGGTCGTTTGGCACGGGAACGATATGAATCTCGGACAGCGAAGCCGGGACTTCTCCCGTCTCCGCTACGTGCATTCGCAGTGCCTCGACGGTACGGAGTCCGGCCAACATCACGACAGCCCGCTCCGAGGCTTTCTCCGCCGCGTTGAAAGCCGGCAGCATCATGGGAATGAAGGGAGTTAGGAATCCGTCGTTGTTTTCGAAGTTCTTCGCACGGCCGGGCAACGTCGTGTCGCCGGTCAAGGCGAGGTTCGCCTCCACGGCTTGTCTGAGCTCCGCTGGAGATAGCAACGACCATTTGAGGCAATCATCAACCGCCCGGGCCAAGTTGAGTGATTCACAGATACAGAAAACCTGCGCCGTCTCCATGTTCTCCAATTCATCCGTATCCCAGCCTTCGGCAATCAGACGCTGTTTCGCAATCGGATAGCCACGCACGATCATCGCGGATACCACTCCGCGAAGAGCGTTCTCTGATTCGTCCGATCCCGGCAGTATTACGGCGAAGTCGCGGGCTAGGGAGTCAACCCACTGCTGACTGGTCCAGTCGAGTGTCTCGGGAGACTGAAACGCCTCGACGCCAAATCGCAACAGTCGGACCTCACCAAGGTAGCTCGATCGCCGCCCGATCACGTTTCCATCGATGCTCGTGAGCGCCCAGTACAGGTTTGGCGAGTTAGGTTGCGCGATCCACGTGTGGCAGTCATGAAAAGCAATCCCCGCGCCGGCGATCCCGATCAAATGAGTAATGAGGAACTCGGGCGTTTGAACGTCCTTGGCGATTTCAAACTGGCAGGTAAGCGCGCTTGACGCTCGATCAAAATCTCCAACCGCCAAGGCGTAGTTTGTTTCAAGGGAAAGAAGACGCATCAGTTGTCGCATGCGCTGATGAGTCTCGATGTTCATCGAAATCATCTCATTAAGACTTCGTCGATCGCTCCAGTCGGTATTCCAATCACAATATTGGCATTCCGCTCCTTCTTGGATCGCCTGACGCACTCGAGTCAGCTTCTCTAGTGTCCGTGCCACATCGTCCAACGGCAGGTCGGTACCACGGCTCAACCAGATCGAATCCCACTGAGTCTCGTCACCCTGCAAGAGCGGTCGAGCGGAATCATAGTGACTGAGTGCCGACAAATAATGAACCGCGGCATTCCCATTACGAGGTCGGATCGCATCGACTGCAAACAGATACTTGAGAGCCGATCTGGGTTCCGCCGCCCCCTGTAAACGCCCAAGATCAAACGTCTGCTGTTCCGCGACCGGACGGGGCGTCGTTTCTTGAAGCATCACGATTTGTGAAAAAGACCGTCTACCGGCAAGGCAGGCCACGAGGACGATGGACAGGTG
>JAGQWL010000143.1 GCA_020437385.1 Bacteroidota bacterium | reverse complement strand
GAAAATGCGATCGAGCAATTCGGTGGATCAGGTGAGTTGTCACTGCGTCTGACTCCCTACTCTGATGTTGTGGCCGTTGTCGGCGGTACTCACCTTCGCTCTGCAGTCGCTCAGGGAGCGTTCCTGGTTGATGGTTCGAACGCCGGGCGAGGCTTTGTCGGGTATCGACTTCGTCGCCCAGATGCCTTCATCTCGCGCGTGATGGTTGGTGCGTCGGGCGAACAGCTCCTCGATCGCGCAAGTGTCGATCTGTCACTACCTGGTTCCCTCCGCTCCAGACTCAAACGTGTCGATCTTTCTGCGGAAGTTTCACATGTCTTGAGTGGAAGCTCGACGGGGACTTTGTCGACAACACTTTCGAGACTGTCGCTGCCGAGGACCGACCGGGTGGACGCCGGCTCTGAAGACAACCTGACGATTGATCGGTCGGCGACTTCGTATCGACTCACGGCTTCGCTGCGCCCCGTCACGATTTCGGCGCTAGCCTCGTACGAGTTTATCCGATCGTCCCCGGTTGTCAGTACGGGATTCGTTTCGGCGCAGCTTGGATTCAGCGCCGCACTGTCGGCGCCAATCAGTGCATCGTTGATGCTGTCGTCGACCTCCGGAATAGAAGCCGTCTCTTCGCCACGGCGTTTCTTTACGGTAGGGCAGCTGCTGACGCCCCTTGTCCTCGGTTACCGACCTTCTCGCGTGAATGCGGTCGAGGGGAGTCTCTCGCGGTCGACGGCCCGATCGACGGTGTCGGCTACGGCATCCATTGCAGAACTAAGTGGCTATCTTTCGATTTCGGATGCCGAAGAAACACCCGTCGCGGTTTTTGATTCCGGCGGCCTCGGAGCCTTTGTCGCCGTCGAGGCTTTTCTGCAGCAGTCGCCATTCCTTGATCTGCAGGGAAGCGCACACTGGTCTTACGGCGAAGACGGATCGGGAAGAAGGCTCGTCGGACTGGTTTCTCCTCAGATTGCACTCGTGCCGACACTGCACACTCCGGGAGGTGCAGTGTACGTACGACCTGAGTTCAACGTCATCGCAGGTCTTCCGGCTGCGGGCCCAGGATTCGAAACGCCAACGTCATCGGCACTCTGGATAGATCTGGCGATCGGTTTTCGGATCCGCGGCATTTCCTGGGCAATTGGCTCGACCAATCTGAACGATGCGACTTTTCGGTATCACACGTCTCTGTTCAATCCCGATGCCAGCAGCATGAATGAACCCGGTCGTTCTTATTTCGTCCGGGCCACCCGGCACTTCTAATCGGCGGGGTCATCCGGCGACCGACAGCTCGGCAGCGATTCGAGTCATTGTCTCGCGAAACGACCGGAACTGCATTCCAAGTTCAGCGCGCGCCTTGGAGTTGTCATAGGTGAAGGTCGCAGCGGTGTATCGGGCGCGCTCCCGTGTGATGAGTGGTCTTATACCCGGCACGAGGCCGATCGCCTCGGACGCAACGGCGATTGCGTACGCGACGGCGGGGCGCACGATTCGCTTTGGCGGCTTCACATTGAACGCAGACGCGATTGTCTCGATGATCTCCTTCCACGAGAGGTTCTGAGAGCCCAGGAAATACCGCTCGCCAATGACGCCCGTTTCCATGGCCCGGAGATGCCCGATCGCAACGTCCTCAACGTCGACCACATTCGTTCCGCCCGATGGGATTGCCGGAACGCGCCGCCGGCGGACGGATTCGATGATTCGTCGCGTGTTCTCCGTTGTTCGGCCGACGCCGAAGATGAGCGACGGATTTACGATTACCGCCGACAGGCCCTCTCCGATACCGCGAAAGACCTCGAGCTCCGCGAGGTGTTTTGACCAGGCGTAGTCCGAATTGGATGACGATGCCTCCCAATCGGCTGTTTCGTCTATGGCTCTGTTGTGATCGAAGCCGCGCCCAAAGGCGGCCATGCTCGACGTTTGTACCAATCGGCCGACTCCGGCGTGGAGACACGCGTTGACTACGTTCGCTGTGCCGGCGACGTTGACCCTGTGCAGGAAACGTCGATCGGCGCCGCTCTGGTCCGCGAGCGATGCCGCGATGTGGAATACCCGATCGACTCCGGCGAACGCCGCCTCGATAGAATCCGCCTCCGTAATGTCGCCAACTGCGTGCTCCACTTTTTCGCTGTTCGACCCGAGTAGATCGAGGCTGGACGCTGCCCGACGAAGAATTCGGACGCGTTGACCGGCCGCGACGAGATGCGCCACTACTCGTGATCCTACGAGGCCGGTGGCGCCGGTGACAAGTGTCGTCATGAATGGTCCGATCCGATCTCGATCAGAAGGGCATTCTTGCTGACAGCGTCTCCGGCGCTGACGTGGATGGCCTCGACAACGCCGTCAGACGGAGCCGTGAGCTCGTTCTCCATCTTCATCGCCTCCAGAACGAGGAGCGGTTCTCCTGCTTTGACCGATTGGCCCTCCTCGACCTCAAGCCGAAGCACGAGCCCGGGCATGGGCGCCTTGATGTCACGATGCCGCGACGTTCCACCTGCTGCCCCACCGAATTTTTCCAGGAGCTGCTCTTTCCGAGACTTGACGCCGACGTCATAGGTTCGGCCGTCGAGTGAAACGCTCCACGTACCACCTTCGACGGCGACTACTGCAAACTCGACGCTTCGACCGTCGATGAGAAGGTGTCCGGAGTCGTCAGCGCCCAACAGGTAGTCGACCGTCTTCTCGCTGCCGGCAACCTGGACAGTGCCGTCTTCGACTGAAATCTGAAAGACCTTACCTGCTGCGGCGACTTCGTACATTGCGCGGGAATGTGATTGAACCAGTGGTTCTTCGTGGCATTCAAACAGCCAGCGTGAAAATATACGCTTCTCGGTGCAATTTCCGGTTCGGCGCTCATCAAACCGCTCTCAAAGTTGGACCTCAACGCCAATGTTCTTTTGAATGCGTACTGCAGCGGCGTCTTCCCGATGGCAGACGGGCGGGACGGTCCGATCTACTGGTTTGCGCCGGATCCTCGCGCCGTGCTTCCCCTCGACTCGTTCAGGCTTTCACGGAGTCTGAGAAAGGTCGTGGAGCGAGAGCTCTTCGAGGTGAGATTCGATACCGACTTTGAGGCGGTGATGCGCGCATGCTCCGCTCGAGACAACACGTGGATTTCGGAAGAGATCATTGCAGTCTACACCGAGGTCTTTGATTCTGGATATGGTCACTCGGTAGAATGCTGGCAGGGTGGAGAGTTGGTTGGCGGTCTCTACGGAGTCGCCATCGGAGGTGCATTCTTTGGCGAGTCCATGTTTCACCGGGTTACAGACGCATCGAAGGTGGCACTTGTACACCTTGTCCGACATCTGCGAGCGTCAGGATTCGTCCTTCTCGACACTCAGTTCTCTACACCACACCTCGAACACTTTGGCGTGACGGAGATCCCACGTATCGAATACGAGCAGCTTCTGGGAGAAGCAATCTCGATGGATGATCTGTGGTAGCGGCCAGGCTATAGTCCGGTATCGCGGAGCTTGTCCGCGATGAACTTGCCGACGGCCGCTTCGGAGCAATACCTGTCCCACCACTCGAGCGCAGCCGTGTGCATGGTGTTCATTCTTTCGGGATCCGCCAGCAGGCCATCGATCATCGCGCCCAGTTCACTCCATCTTTCGACCCGCAGAGTCGGCGAACCGTTGTAGAACCAGTGGGGCGGCAAGGCTTCCGTAATGACGATGCAGCCGTAACGCATCCCCTCAAAATATCGAAAGGTCTCAAGCGAGGTTCCGCGAGGTACGGGGCAGACGATCGTGTCCATCATCGCCTCCGAGTAGCGTCGCTTCTCCTGCTCCAGCGAGGATTCGGTCGAGCGAATGCGATGCGGTGTGAAGCCTGCCTGGGTCTCAACCTTGACATTCAGGTCCGGTCGCTGCTGCTCGATGACCTTCAGCGCCGCCAGCATCTCCTGCCTGGCGAGACTCTTAGGTGTTTGGAGCCACTTCTTTGCAGACCACATGGGGTAGGCCGTGTGGTCCACGCTCCCCGCAAAGTAGATGTCCACGCCCCGTTCCTGCAGCGGCCGGATCGGGAGTGCCATCTGATTTGCGTATCCGAGTGGAATAGGATACAGTGGGGTTCGCCCCGATCCAGACAGACGTGACGCCATCGACTTTGCGACACCGGGCGTTCGGTATGCCTGCATCCGCAAATATTGCATCCATGCAAGGAAGTTCAGATGGGAGGGCGTTCGAAAAAGCCGCGCTCCCGTCGCGGGCTTGAAGCCGTAACACTTGAAGACGGCCCGGACCCGATTGGCATAGTCCGGAATCCTGCACCACTCGTCGCCGAGCACGACGGCGACAACATCGTCTCCGTAGGAGGGAAGTGACCGGACGTTCCAGGTGACGTAGAATTTCAGCGGGGCCGCATTCAGATGCTGTTCCATCGACCGGAACACGCCGCTGAAATACGGAGTGTTCACGTTTATTTCCTGGTCATCCGCGAACGGATTCCATGGCTGAACATCGCCCCAGCTATAGCAAAGTTCGTAGGTGTTTGAAGGCGTCTCGTTCATCGCGCGCTCGGCATCCAGATTGCTAGGACTTCTGCATCATCAGGCGCAGGCGTCGAAGCAGGTAGGCCGGAACGGCCCAGGGCCGCCGAAGGCCGGCGTTGATCAATTGGCGCCGGCGAAGTCGTCGGATCTCGTCTTTGGAAGCAACGGATTCGATTGCCGCGTTTCGCTCCTCCGAGCTCGGAGAGAGGCCAAGGAAGCGGATCAGTTCGTCGACCGTTTCTTCGGCGTTGATCACCATCTGCTCATAGGAGAGCTCGAGGGTCGGGACCGTCGGGTTGTCGGAAAGGACCGCATCGATCCGGCTATTGTACTCCCGCCACATTGTACGCGCGTCGATGTTCTCGGTCTTTTTCTTGTCGTACGATGTCACTACGGCTTCAACATCTCGCCTGCAAACGATCAGGTGAGGGTTGACGACATGTGGCAGGTAGAGGTCAAGTGTCAGACTCGTGACAGGATCTTTCCAGCCCCAGCAGTCCTCGACTCTGCCTCCCAGTACCGACACGATCTCTTTCTCAAAGGACGCAGACTGTGCCGCAATCGCCTCGCGAGCGGGGGGATGGTGCATATCGCCACCTGCCTGCCGAAGAATTCGACGATTGAGGTCAAAGAAATCCATATCCTCGAAGTACCCCAACGGATTACCTTGCGATGCCGGCAGCATCTCGTTGCCCATCTGGACGCCCAGACGCTCAAGCAATCCGGCTGTCATGGACGTGCCGCTACGCAGCATTCCGAGGACGATGGCTGTTTTCTGGGAGGGCATCTTTTGCTTCGGGCACCGCGCAATGTGCGCGTAATAAGACGGTGGGAGCAATCTTCCGATTGCGGACTACAAGATGCGGACCAACACGCCGGATTCACGTACAAACAGTCCGGGCATTCGCCGGTCCGCAGCGCGCAAGGGATCCGCGGCCGTTTTCCCATCGATTGATCCGCCCGGGACCGTATTCGTTTGAAATTAAGAGAAACGCGAAAGCGGAGTCGTTACCCTTCGGTAGTTTTTTCCGAATCATCGAACAATTGCGCCCGCGGCGTCCCGGCTTTATTCAGCTGTTTTGCATATGGTTTACCAAATCCGCCTATCGTCGGTATTGCTGCTGCTTGCTGTATCGGCTTCAGGATTTTCGTGCTTTGCGCAGGACGGGGCCACGGCTTCGCCGATGAAGCTGGCTGAGTCGCAAACACGCGTATCAGAAGCCATCGCTTCGGACAGTACCGACCGGGAGGTTTTCGAGCGACTCATGTCTCGGGCGGCGTCTCGCAACCTTGCGGCCCGACCGCTGGGTGAGATCATGCAGGCGGTTGGACAGGAATTTCTTGGCGCCGAGTACGTGGGCGGGATGCTCGACATTCCCGAGAAGGAGCAGCTGGTGATCTCTCTCAGCCGTTTTGACTGCGTCCTCTTTGTCGAGACGGTACTGGCCGCCTCGCAGGGTATCGCCGAAGGAGACACGTCGTTTGCCGACTTTGCCGTGCGGATCAGGAACCTTCGCTATCGAGGCGGGACAATCGACGGCTACTGCAGCCGACTCCACTATTTCAGCGACTGGATCCGCGACAACGAATCCCGCGGAAACGTTCGAAATCTGACGGCTGAACTCGGCGGACGGCTGATGGACGATTCGCCGAATTTCATGAGCCGAAACAGGAACCTGTATCCGCGATTTGCGAAGAATGACAGCCTTTTTGACGGGATACGGAAGATGGAGGCATCCCTCTCGGCGACGCCGATTTATTACATCCCGCAGGACAGCATCGCTGCCGTCTATTCGCATCTGATGCCGGGCGATATTCTTGCGATCTCGACGTCGGTCGGCGGTCTCGATGTGTCTCACACGGGTCTCGCGTTTGACAATGGGGACGGCACTTTTGGATTCCTGCACGCATCCACCACGGGTGGAGTCAAGATTTCTCCCGATCTTTCAGGCTACGTGCTGGGCAACAGCAAACAAACTGGAATTGTAGTCGTGCGGCCAACGGACAGCCGCGAGCATTGATGAATGAACTGAGAAGGGTCGGCATCTATACATCGGGGGGCGATGCACCTGGAATGAACGCCTGCGTGCGTGCGGTGACGCGAACGCTTCAGGTCGAGGAACTCGAAATAGTGGGCATCCGCCGGGGCTACGCCGGCATGATCGAGGGGGATTTCGTTGAGGTAGACGGTCAGAGTGTCTCCAACATCCTTCAGAAGGGCGGCACGATTCTCAAGAGTGCCCGCTCCAAACGGTTCCAGACGCCTGAGGGAAGGGCCGTCGCGGCGGAACAGCTGCGCAAGGCGGACATCGACGCCCTCGTCGGCATCGGCGGAGACGGGACGCTCCGCGGTGCGCATTTGATGCGGCAGGAGCACGGCACCCGCATCGTTGGCTGTCCGGGGACGATCGACAATAACCTGTTCGGAACAGACGAGACGATCGGGTTTGACACCGCTCTTAACACGGCGATCGAGAATATCGATCGCATACGCGATACGGCTGACGCACATGACCGGCTTTTTCTCGTTGAGGTGATGGGCGCCGACTCGGGCTTCATCGCGCTGAACTGCGCGATCGGTGGTGGTGCGGAGATGGTCTTGATCCCCGAATTCGAATCGGATGTCTTGCACATCAAGAACCGGATCCACTCCCTGATGTCGGCGCAGTCCCGGTCTTCGATTGTTGTCGTAGCTGAAGGCGAGGGCCTGGGTGGCGCGCCGGCGATCGCAGACGCGCTCGGTTCGGATCGCGCGTTCGATCACATCGATATCCGCGTCTGTATTCTCGGGCACACTCAGCGCGGCGGGCCGCCCTCGGCTCGCGACCGCGTGCTGGCAAGTCGGCTCGGAACGGGTGCCGTCAAGGCACTACTCGATGGTTTTGACGACGTAATGGTGGGTGTGGTAGATGGCGACGTCAAATACACTCCGCTGTCCGAAGTCACGAGCCGCAAGAAGGATATCAACTACGAATTGTTGAAGCTTGCCCAGATGCTTTCATAAGCACCTGGCGGCTTCTGCCACCAATCCATGAACAACTTTCCCCCAGTCGGCGAGTCCACCGAAAAGAAGGCGCGTGTCGAATCGATGTTCGATGCGATCGCACACAGGTACGACCTTCTCAACAGGGTTCTGTCGTTCGGTATTGACCAGGGTTGGCGCAAGAAGGCGGTGGATCTGATTGCGCCGTTCAGGCCGACGAACATATTGGATGTTGCTACCGGGACGGCGGATCTCGCATTGGCGGCAATGCGGCTCCAGCCCGAGTCCATCGTCGGCGTTGACCTCTCCGAAGAAATGCTCGAGGTCGGCAGGCGGAAAATCGCCGAAGCAGATCTTTCGGATCGAATTGCGTTGCAGAAGGGAGATGCAGAGGACCTTGGCTTTGCTGACAAAACGTTTGACGCCGCACTGGTCGCGTTCGGGGTTCGCAACTTCGGGGACCTGCGTGCCGGACTGAAGGAAATCCGTCGCGTGCTGCAGCCGGGGACACCCCTGGTGGTACTGGAGTTCAGCCATCCCACGGCGTTTCCGGTTAAGCAGGGGTACGCCTTCTACAGTAAACACATCCTCCCGCGCGTCGGGGGGATGATCTCGCGGGACGACGGCGCATATCGCTATCTTCCCGAATCGGTCGCAGCATTTCCGGATGGCGAGCGGTTCATGACCGTGCTCAGGGAGTGCGGCTTCGTCGAGCCCGAATGGCACCGATTGACCTTTGGCATCGCGTCACTTTATCGAGCGATTGCCTGATCCGTCGATCACTTCTTGCGCTTACCCGGCTTCGCAGCTGTATTCTTCTTTGAAGCCGCCTTTCCAGCCCGCTTTCCGGAGGTTCGAGACTTGCCGGCCCCGCTGTCCTTGGTGGACTTGCTGCCGGGCCGCGCAGCCTTGGTCGACGACTTGACCGAATTCGTCTGTGTTCCGCTGGTCGACTTCCTTCCGGATGAAGCCCCCGATGCAGACTTTCCCGTTGCAGTCTTTTCCGATTTCGTTCTTTTTGCGGCAGTCTTGCTCGATGAGGAGTCGCTGTTGCTCCGATACTTAATCAGGCAGCACTCATTCGAATCGCCTCGCGTGCGATATTCGACCTGGTCCATGAGTTGGCGCATCAGGTGCACGCCAAAGCCGCCGGCCTTCTTGGTCTTCGCATACCGGAAGATATCCGGCTCTCGATACTTGTTTGTTTCAAACGCGCGTCCCTTGTCGCGAATGCGGACGATGAAACGATCCGGCTTGATGATGACGTCAATGTCGATGAAGCGAGAGCCTGCGGGGGTCTGGTCCTCCGTATAAGCGTGTTCGATGATGTTGGCACATGCCTCGTCCACTGCGAGTTGAAGCGAGTTGATGGTTTCATCGGGGAAATCCGCCTCGATCGCGTAGCGTTCGACAAAGCGTCTCACCTTGCCAAGGTGACGCGTCGAACTGGGAATCGATATGCTGTGAACGGCGTTCGGCACTCAGTCGTTGATCATTCGATCAGTTCTTGGTTGACCCGTTTTCGAAACGCGACATTGCTTCCTGCTCGTTGTCCACGATGTCAAATAACATCGGGAAGCCGAGAAGGTCGAAGACGTTAAAAACCTTCGGCTGCAGGGCGGCGATCTTGATGTCGCCTCCGTTCTCTCGCACGTCTTCGATGTAGGCCATGAAGACACCGAGTCCGGCCGACGAGATGTACTGCAGCTGGTTGCCGTTGACGATGATCTGGAAACTCTTGTCGTCCTTGCATTTCTGAATCGCAGCCTCCAGCTCGGATGCCGTGTGGGCATCGAGCTCTCCATTCAGGTCAAGGATCGTAAACGTGCCGGTCGACCGGAATCCAACCGAGAAATTGCTCATTTATCTGTTGTTCGAGTCAGTATCAGGTGCTCTGCGTGCGATAATACCGCCGGAGCGGGTCATTCGCCAGTTGTGGTTCTCGTACCCAGCATCCGAGACATCGTTTCTGATGGCATGAAGGCACTTCCGTGCCATTTGATCACGACGACCGTCGTGTCGTCGCCGTAAGCGCCGTTCTCCACAAAGGAATCGAGGTCGCCGATCAAGGCGCCGTGGAGGTCGTCGACATCCTCATGGCGGTTCTGCTCCAAAACGGAAAGTATTCTGTCGAACCCGTACTCGTCACCAGTCGCGCTGCGACTTTCGATAACGCCGTCCGTGTAGAGAACAAAGACATCGCCCGGGCTCAGGCGGCGCGTTTCCTCCACAAGCGACTTTGCGAAAATCGCGCCGCTGGGATCGAGTCCAAGCCCCATACCGTCCAGCCGCCAGAGCGAGGCGCGACCGTCGAGGTCGATCGTTGCCGCTGGGCAGTGGCCCGCTCGTGCGATCGATATCGTCTCCTTCTCGGAGTCGATGACGCCGTACAATACCGAGATGAAGATGTTCTTCTCCAGAACGCGCACGAGCGCTTCGTTGGCAGCGATCAGGAAGGCACGCGGCGAATCCGCGATGGCCGAAACGGCCGAGAAAATGCCCTGCATCACCGCCATGTAAAAGGCTGCCGAGGTGCCTTTTCCGGAGACGTCCGCAATCACGAAAGCAAGACGATTCTCGTCAAGAACGGCGAAGTCGTAATAGTCGCCACCTACTTCTTGAGCCGGCGTACTGGACGCGTGGATCGTGAGTCCGCGAATGCAGGGAATCTGCTGGGGAAGCAGCTTTGACTGCACCTCGCGAGCGATGGCCAGCTCCCTTTCGAGCCGTTCCTTTTCAAGTCGTTCTTCGAAGAGATGGGCCCTGTCGAGCGCGAGAGCGGCCTGATCGCAGTAAACCGATAGCGCGAGCACGTCGTCTGGCTCGAATCCCTGCGTCACCTCCTTTGTCACCATGAGCGCGCCGAGCAGTTCGGATCGAGCCATCAGGGGAATCGCCACGAGACTTCCGATTCCTTCTCCTGGTCGAGCCGATATCCGGTGGTCGGCCGGCGCACTTCCCAGAATGACTGGCTTGCGTTTCGACTGAATGTCCGAATACAGGGCGGACACATCGATCTTTTCCCGAAGTCGTCCAGGAGAAATTCGAAACGTCGATTCGACCGTCGGCACGACGCCCGCCTCGGTGGCACGCGTCATCAGCAACCACGACGCGTCTGCAAGCCCAGCCTCCACCGGCGCAGCAGTGATCGTGCTGTAGAGCGCATCAGGTTCAAAGACCTGACCGACAAGCTCCGTTAATGAATGGATCGCGGCGACCTCGCCGGCCTTCTGCTGAAATGCGCTGGCGGTCGGAAGGTGGAAAAGAAGCGACAGGATCGTCGTTGTGCAATAGATGATCCCGAAGATGATCGACAGCGTAAAGAATACAGACAGCGGGTAGCTGTAGAATCGCACGAAGGTGTAACTGAACGGCACGAAGTTGAACGCACCCAGCAGTTGTTCGTCCATCACCCCGACCGACACCAGCAGAATCAGGAGCAGGAAAGAGAGCCCAATCACCGCTAGCTTATCCCGAAACGGCAGATATACGATCCAGGACATCCGAAATGAATTGACGACCATCATCCCGACAGCCGGCACAAGTGCAAGACTCTGAATCACGTTCAGACCCTGTCGCGGCGACCGCATGAACACGAGCAGTGACGCAAAAACCATCAGGCCCAGGAGAATATTCCAGTTGCGCTCGCTCGTGCGCGTTCGCCTGACGTTGACGAGGCTTCTGATGCGCAACAGAAGTATGAAGCAGAACGCGGCCTGAAAGAGCGTGATCACGTTCATCTTCAGAATGGTGGCCACCGTTAACGGCCGGCCAGTGTCGAGGTCAAATCCCTGAAGCTGAACGTTCAGGTTCAGGTCGTCTGGAAGCGAGGGCTGTCCGATCTGGCTGACGAGATACCCTGCTGCTAGATAAACGAGTCCGGCAGCGATCGGCGCCCAGAAAACGGGAATGAAGGAGGTCGGCCGCTTCCGATAGCGAAACGACATATAGATAAACGCCGCGCCGAACGTCAGCAGTACGCCGAAAGCATACAGCCACGGAGCCATTCCGTCTCCGTTGATCTGTCCCGTGTACCGGAGAAAGTGATACCCCACTGCAGACACCGAGCCTGCAACAACTGCCGCGACAAGCAGCGCGTTGCGGACGTTGAAACGACCGCGCAGCCGCTTCACACTTTGTGTTGCTTCGTAGAGTCCGAGTCGAGGCATCAGTCAGGTCCCGACGAGCGACAGGGTCGGGGGGTGTGCAGGTTCGTATTGCGCCGGCGCGAGCGCAGGAATCAGGATTTCGACGCGCAAAGCGTTCAAACCCCAGTGTACTCGCGAGGGGCTCTCTTGTTACGAAACGGGCTCCACTCCCGATTGTGGCACGCAGCGGAAGGGTTCTGCGGCTCCGGCACCTCAAGGTACGCACCGGTTGCTCGCCTTTCACACCAGCGATTCGTCACAATCCGCGTAATCGCCGGGTAACAAATGGCAGCGCCATCCGTACGAAACCGCCAAGCAGACCCGGCCGAACACCGGCCCGCTCAGGTGGACCGGACAATCACAGCCAAGAATGGACAAAAGAACAATCGTTCGCATTGAGCTGATTTTGCTCGCGTGCCTCGCGACCCTTGTGATATTTCGGGTTTTCCGGGGTCTCCCGGCACTTGACGGTGAGGTCACACTGAGCGAGATCGGTCGCGGCGACCTGGAGCACCAGGCCTTCCGCATCGAAGAACCAACGCGTGTCAATATTACTGCGCTTGGTTCGCTCGAATCCAAGGATGCGAACCGGTCTGCCGACGCGGTCATGGCCGCGTATCCGTGGATCGTTCGGCGCAGCGACCGCTCCCTCGTGTGGCGAATGGATCCGTCGCATTCCGAGATTGAGGACGGAACCCTTCTGCGCACGGAGGAATCCGTCCAACTGCAGCCCGGTGACTACGATCTCTATTTTGCTTCGTTCGGTTCGTCTCGGGGTTCGTCCAGCTCGCACCGATTTTTCGGTGTCCGGTTGACGGACCACTGGACCGCGGATCGCAAACACTGGCAGGTTGCCCTGAAAGCCGAGAATGGCGAGCTGGAATCCCTGAAGGGAACCCTCGATTCGTACGGACCCGAAGCGATGCCGAATGTCATCTGGACATCCGGTACCATGCGCGACGATCGGACGGCTGAACAGGTACTGTCGGTCGATGAGGAGGCACGCGTTTCGATCTATTCGGTCGGCGAAATCTGTGACGACTCGGATTGTGGCGATCGCGGTACGGTCGAGAGCCTGTCACAGGACCGCGTCATCTGGACCATGACCCGCGACAACTCGCGCCCCGCCGGTGGCTCAAAGTCGAACTTCGTTTTTGACGGAAGCATCGAACTCAAGCCGGGTCTCTACCGTGTGTCCTATTCGACGGACGGCGGTCATGCTTATGGTCGTTGGTTTGGCAACCCACCCTATGATCCCGCCGCGTGGGGCCTGACGCTGTATGCCGCGGATCGCCGAACGGCGGACAGGGTGCATCCGTTTGATGTCTGGGAGGAACGCACCCCCATTATTGAGCTCGCTCCTGCCGGCAACGACGCGCGAATGGAACAGGCCTTCGAAGTGAACGAGACAGTTGACGTCTTGCTTTATGCCATGGGTGAGGTGCACGGAGATCAGGAGTACGACTATGGCTGGCTGGAAAATCTTGACACGGGCGAGCTCGTGTGGAAGATGAGTGCAGGCAAGGTGCAGCACGCCGGTGGCAGCTCGGACAACAGTATTGGTGAAGGAGTCGTTCGCCTCGAACCTGGCAAGTACGTTCTCCACTATCAGTCAGACGACAGTCACGCGTGGGATAGTTGGCTTCGACGGGCTCCCGAGCATCCTGAGCGGTGGGGCATCACGATGTTTCCGGTACTGAAGGATGTCGGCCATTCGGTCACGGTCCTGGCCGAAACTGTACCAATGGCCTCGAGAGAGGAGACCCACGACGTGAGTGGTCCGGAGATCTTCTCGATGGTGCCGGCTGGAAACGAACAATCGTACTCGGCGTCCGTTGAGTTTGATGAGGCGGTCAGGCTCCACATTCGGGCGATCGGAGAGGTCTCACAGTTTGGCGCCTACGACTATGGCTGGATCCGAAATGACGCAGATGGAGAAGAGATCTGGCGGATGACTCGTTCAAATACGTTGCCCGCTGGCGGCGACGAACGGTATCGCCTGTTCGACGACATTATCAAATTGGAGCCCGGGCGCTACACCATTCACTTCGAAACCGACGAGTCGCATGCCTACGGCGACTTCCGGGAAGCGGCGCCTGATTTTCAGCAAGACTACGGGATGCGCGTGGTTCGTTTGACGAATTAATTGCCACTCGGCAAAAGAATCGGCCACTCGGCAAAAGAATCGACCACTCGGCAAAAGGACGGGACGGTTGTTTAGTATCTTTCGCGCAGATCCTCCAGTCTCGTGCGAATTGTATGTCGGAGTCTCGTATTCCTCCCACGGTCAAGCTTGAAATCACCACGCCTCGTGCATTTGCGGATATACTCGTCGCAGATCTCGGTGACGTCGGTTTTGAGATATTCGATGTCGAGGGCGAGGTCGAGTCAGGGTTCGGCGCGAACCCCGTAGCCCCCGTCGAACACGCGACGACAGAGTCCGACCAGATTGTTCATCTGAACGCCTACACGAGTGAGCCCGATTGGAATCGGTACGGTCCGGGTGTGAGCAGCTACCTCGATTCTGCGGCAGACGTTCACGATTGGCAGATCAGAACCGTCGAATCGCGCAATTGGAATGAGGCATGGGAGGCGACAATTCAGCCAATCGAGGTGCCGCCCTTTCGCATCCGACCATCGTGGGCACAGCAGCCGGATGACGATCTCATCGATATCGTGATTGACCCGAAGATGAGCTTCGGTACGGGCTATCACGAATCGACTCGGCTGGTGCTTCGAACGATGGCAGATCTCGTGCACGAGAACACGACGGTTCTGGACGCCGGAAGCGGAACAGGAATTCTGGCGATCGCGGCCGCGAAGCTTGGAGCTCCGCACGTGGTTGCCTTCGACAACGATCCATGGTGTGCCATAAACTCGGCCGAAAATTTTGAACGCAATGGTGTCGGGCCGCAGGTGGAGTGGGTTACAGGCGAACTGTCTGATGTTGCCGCTGGATCGTTCGATGTCGTTCTGGCCAACATCAACCGTAGCGTCCTGCTCGACATACTTCCCGATGTCAAAGGCCGAATTGCCGCATCCGGGGCCGTTGTGCTTGCCGGACTTCTATTGTCAGATCGCGACGTTGTTCGGACTCGAATCAACGAGCTTGGCCTCCTCGTCGTAAAGGAGTCACACGAGGGCGAGTGGTGGTCGGTTCAGCTAAGGAGGGCAGCGGTCGAATGAAGGCGGCAGTCGTTGATGTAGGTACGAATACGGTTCTTCTGACGGTGGTCGAGGGTAACGCGGCCGAGGGTTTCGCCCAGATTGTTTCGGAGCGAAGATTCGTACGTCTGGGCGAAGGACTGGAGGAGTCCGGCGTGGTTTCGGAAGCCGCGCTCCAGCGCCTGGAAGGGGCCCTCACGGATTACCGCGGGATCGTTGACGGAATCGAGCGGATCCGGATTGTCGGCACGAGCGCGTCCCGAGACGCCGGCAATCCGAATGACATCGAGGCTGTTGTTCGACGTGTAACAGGTTGGCAGTTCGAGATACTCTCCGGGGAGGAAGAAGGTCGCTACAGCCATCTCGGGGCGCTTGCGGCACTGAACCCGGATGAAATCGCAGACATCCCGGTGGCCGTTGTTGATATCGGCGGAGGATCCACAGAAGTGACGGTATCCGCTCACGGTTCCGAGCCACCGGACTTCCGAACGAGCATGCGCATCGGCTCGGTTCGCCTTACCGAGCGCTACCTTACGAGACAGCCCGTTGCTGCCGTCGAGCGTGGCCTCGTGCGCTCGGCCGTGCGGGCGGCGCTTGACGCGGCAGATCTGCCAAGGAAGCCGGGTGTCCGGCTCGTGGGGGCAGCCGGTACCGCCGTTACGCTCGCCATCCTGCATGCCGGTGATCGGATTTCCGAGAAGGGATTTGTCGAGCCGATCTCGCTTCCGCTGACTGAACTCAATGTCTGGAGTGAACGACTTGCGGCGATGACGCGGTCGGAAATAGAATCGCTTAATCCCGATTTGATGATCGGACGATCCGACGTGATTCCGGCGGGTGCGGTTATCCTCGAGGAAGTTGCCAGGCTGTTCGAGGTTGGTGAGCTGATGGTCAGCCCCTATGCCCTCCGGCACGGAATTGCGTGGGAGCTGCTGACGAGCTGAGGTCGCTACGTGTTTTCCGAACGCGATCGTCTTCCTGAACGTTCCGGCCGATTCGTTGCCTTCCTGCCTTCCAAGCGTGCCGCGATTTTCGTAAATACTCGCGACACAGTTCCATATCGGGTATACAATGCATCGTGAACACGTAAGGTGGTTCAGTCCCAGCCTGGGTCGCGAGATGGACATACTGGTATTCGGCCATGCCGGAACGCCCGTGCTCGCCTTTCCCTCCAGCCTCGGTCGGTTCTTCGAGTGGGAGGACTTCGGAATGGTCGGCGCGCTTTCGCATCAACTTTCAGAGGGACACAACCAGTTGATATGCGTCGATTCGGTCGACGCGGAAAGCCTGTACAATACCGACGTCGATCCGTACGTGCGGATAAAGCGACATCAGCAGTATGAGCAGTACGTCACTGCGGAAGTTGTACCGTTTATCCGGAACCGAACGGGAAATGACTTCATCATCGCGACCGGCGCGAGCTTCGGTGCCTATCACGCCGCCAACCTCGTCTTCAAGAATCCATGGGCCTTCGGAAAGCTGGTGGCCTTGAGCGGGAAGTTTGACATCAAGTCGCAACTCGACGGCTTTTACAACGACGATGTCTATTTCTCAAACCCCGTCGATTTTCTACCCAATCTTTCGGATCACGAAACCCTTGAGGCCATCCGCCGCAATCACATCATCTTGACCGCAGGAGAGTTCGATCCGTGCCGTCAGGCCAATGAGGACATGAGTTGGGTGCTGCGGGCGAAGGGGATCAGCCACTCGCTCGATATCGAGCCCGGCGTTTTTGGGCACGATTGGCCCTGGTGGCGAGGACTGATCCAGAAACATATTTCCTGAACTCAAGCAGCGGTACGTCCATGGCAGCAAAAGCAGTGAGTCGAATCGGTATCCTCCGTGGAATGGAGACAACGTTTCCGGACGGCCTTATTCATCACATCAACGAGAACTACTCGTCCCGTGGCGTCGAGGCGGAGTTTGTCACTATCGATTCCGTACAGGACACCGGCCAGCCACAATACGCAGTGATCCTGGATAGAATCTCGCACGAGATTCCGTTCTATCGATCGTACCTGAAGTGGGCCTCGCTCAAGGGCACCTACGTGGTGAACAACCCGTTCTGGTGGAGTGCGGATGACAAGTTTATTGACAATGTGATTGCCGAAGCGGCCGGGGTCGCCGTACCGCGAACCGTTATCCTGCCGAACAAGGACCACATGCCGAACACGTCCACGGACTCCTACCGAAACCTCCGGTATCCAATCGACTGGGACTCCATCTTTGACTACGTCGGCTTCCCGGCGTTCTTGAAACCGCACGACGGTGGCGGATGGCGCGGCGTGACGAAAGTCCGAAATCCCGAAGAGCTTTTTGCCGCGTACGATGCGTCGGGGACCGATTGCATGATGCTACAGGAAGGCATTGAGTTTGAGGACTACTTCCGGTGTTACGGAGTAGGACGCAGCGACGTCCGCATCATGCGCTACAACCCGGGTGGTGCCGACTCGCGCGCGCGATACGAGGAGGTGGATCCGAGCCCGATCGCTCCCGCCATGAAGAAGCGGGTGAAGCGCGACGTCCTGGCTCTCTGTAAGGCACTGGGATATGATCTCAATACCGTTGAGTTCGCCGTCCGGGACGGCGTTCCGTACGCTATCGACTTCATGAATCCGGCGCCAGACGCGGATTACCACAGCGTGGGACTGGATAACTATGAGTGGGTGATCAAGACCGTCGCCAAGTTTCTTGTCAAGATGGCAAAGAAACATCGGCCGGCCGGTCAGTTTACCGCCAACGGGCTTCTGGAGCCGGCAACGGCTACTTCGGGAAGTTAGCGGACCCCGATCATGCGATCCCAACTCGACGCGGCAATACGCGACTACCATCGGCTGATCGAGGCGGACCTTTCAGCGGCGGAACAGGAGCTGGACCTCCTGGTCCACCTGCAGCGGGAACGCAAGATTCTCTTTGGCGATCGCCCAATGGCGGCCAGCCTTCGTCCGACATTTATTACGGAGGCAGGTTACAACGCCGTTCAGGATACCGTCTACCTGATCCGGCAGGCGGTTCTCAAGATTGCGGCAGAGTTTTTTGACGATCTCGAGGTGCTGCGCGACGGACTCGGTCTGGAAGACTGGGAGATCGAACTCGCGTCGATTCCGACGCCCATTATCAGGCTGTCTGCCTTGTCGCGAATGGATTCGTTCCTGACGGCGGATTCGTTCAAGTTCGTGGAGATCAACGGCGAGAACCCGGCGGGGATCGCCTACATCCATGAGCTGGGCCGCATCTATCGTGAGCTTCCGATGTTCTCGAGGTTCGAACGGAAGCACCCGGTGCGTTTCGTGTCACCGATGGAGCACACCCTCACGGCGCTCGTATCGATCTATCACGAACAATTCGATGGTCGTGCCGAGAAGCCGTCGATCGCAATCGTTGATCATCTCGACGTCCCGACAATTCATGAGTTTAATTTGCTCAAAGACTACTTCGAACGCATGGGGTACCCGTGCGAGGTCGTAGATCCACGCTCGCTCGAATGTATCGATGGCTGGATCCATGCGAACGGTCGTCGAATTGATATTCTTTATCGTCGTCTGTTGCTGAACGAATATTACGCGATGAAGGACGAGTGCGGCGCGTTCTTCGAGGGATACATTTCTGGAAAGACGTGTTATGTTAACACGTTCAGGACGAAGCTCGTGCATAAGAAAGCGGTTTTCGAATTCCTGACGGATGAGCGTTACACGAGCATGCTTCCCGTCGAACAGCGAGAGGCGATCGCCCGTCACATCCCGTGGACGCGAATGTTGCGTGATTGCCAGACGATGTTTCGCGGCCTTCGGATCAACCTCCTTGAGTTTGTCCGCGCCAATCGGCAGTATTTCGTGATCAAGCCCAACGACGAGTACGGCGGAAAGGGGGTCACGCTCGGTTTTGCATCCAGCCAGTCTGAGTGGGATGACGCGATTCAACAGTCGATGGCATACCGCTGCGTTGTCCAGGAAACCGTTGATATTCATCGCGAACCGTTCATGATGAAGACCGACTCGGGTTGGCAGCTCGTGCCGACCATCATCGACCTCGATCCGTACCTAAATGGTCCACTGATGGGAGGGTGTCTGACCCGGACGTCGGCCTCTAATCTTGCAAACGTAACGGCCGGAGGAGGAACGCTCCCCATGTTTATTTTGCGTCACAC
Organism: Bacteroidota bacterium; assembly: GCA_020437385.1. Taxonomy (GTDB): domain Bacteria; phylum Bacteroidota; class Rhodothermia; order Rhodothermales; family JABDKH01; genus JAGQWL01. The sequence goes on along the minus strand of JAGQWL010000143.1, from coordinate 39,041 downwards.
ATGGAAGCGCGGGCGCCGATAAGGCTCATCGAACTCCGGTCGATACCACCGGAACACCGCTGCACGCCAGATGGTTGACGCTCAACCCGCCCCGTGAGATCGAGCGGTGCCGGTTATTGTGGAAGTCGTCTCAAGATCATGTCGAATAGTAAGATGCTGGCTCATGACGAAGCTGCGTTGGCCGATCCCCAGCGGGTGCTGCCGCTTCGCGTAGCGGTTCTCGATCTGTACAACGGGGAGGCGAACCTTGGGCTTGCAGCAATCGACCAGATCGTCGATCGCTTCAGTGGAAAATTCGGCGGTATCCCGTTTGAGAAGCGTCGGTTCGATGTACGCGGTCGGGCGGAGGTGCCCGATAACAACTTCGACATCTATATCTCCTCCGGCGGTCCCGGGAGCCCGTTCGAAGGGTACGGAAGTCAGTGGGAGAAGAACTACTTCGGTTGGCTTGACGATATCTGGCGGCACAACACGGCACGATCGGTGAACGGCGACTCGCCAAAACACGTGCTGTTCATCTGCCACTCATTTCAGATGATGGTCCGCCACTTCGAGGTTGCTCACGTCGAAAAGCGTCGGTCGCCTTCTTTCGGTGTCTTCCCGGTGCATCCGACCAGTCACGGGTTTCATGATCCGTTGTTTGCCGGATTGTCCGATCCGTTCTACGCAGCGGACTTCCGCGAGTGGCAAGTGGTTAAGAAGAGCGCTCACCACTTGAAGGATCTTGGTGCTCGAATAATTGCTCGTGAGAAGTACCGTCCCAACGTTCCGCTCGAACGGGCGATCATGGGAATCAGGATCTCAGATGAACTGGTTGGCGTCCAGTTTCACCCCGAAGCCGACCCGGCAGGTATGCTCAAACACTTCGAGCAACCGGACCGTTTGCGAAAGATCGTGGAAGCGCACGGACTTGCGAAATACCGACGCATCATCGGTCGTCTGGCTGATCCGCAGTATCTTGCGAGAACCTACGCCGCGGTAGTGCCCAATTTCCTCCACGAAGCGGTGTCCGCCCTTCGCGATATTCCGCAAGAACAACTTACCTGAGCGTGTGGTGCTGCGGTCTTTCGGCAGCCAGTTTTTACATGTCTTCGCACAGAGAGATCATTTCACGCCATCGGGAAAGTCTTCGGGGATCCCTCAGATACAGACTGCTCAAGTCCACCGCGCTCGGCATTCGGAAACCGTACTACGTCTACGAACCACCGAACCTCGGTTCGATCGATACAGCCTCGCTACTGATCCTGTTCCGCGGGCACGAACGTGAATGGGTAAACGTGAACGAAGACGGATCGAGGACGCGAACCTCTATCGAGGACATTGACCTGCTGATCTCGCGTGGGTCACTTCCACCGCTCGTCGTTGTTTTGCCCGGGCTAAACAGCACGAATAATCACGTTCCTTCGCTTGGTGTCAATATGGTTGGTGACAATCCAGCGCAGTATCCCGGAATCGGAACTGGAAGGTTCTGGGATTTCCTCGACTCCGAGCTACTGCCGCGAGTCGTAGACGATTATCCGATGCTTCGGGGCGGTTTGCGAATGGCGGCGGGCTTTTCTCTGGGCGGCTACACGGTCAGTCTGCTCGCCGCGCGGCGCCCTGGTTTTCTGGACCACGCGGCGGTCTACGACGGACTGTTCATGTGGCCGGATCACGTGGACCGCCGTCAGCCGCAGCCGAAACCATTTGGCGACCGGGTCTGGCTTGAAAATGGAATCTTTGACGCTGCATTCGGGCGTCCGCGGAGCACGAAGGCACTCGCAGCATGGAATCCCACCGATTTCTTCAGGGACGCTGTTGGAGACCAACTTGCTGCTTTACGAAAAACGCGGTACTGGATTGCTGCCGCGCCCTCTGATGGATCGGCAGGGAACCGGGATCGTGCTCGATTCCTGACCGCGCTTCTGCGTCAGAAGCGTTGCCTGCTTGGTTTCGACCAACCGATTTTTCACGAGGATGCCGAGCACACCTGGCATTGGGCCGATCGCTTTCTCTCGCGCTTTCTACTGCAAGCGATCGGAAGCGGTTGAAGAGAAGGTGGCGTCGGAACAAGCAGACAGCAAAGACGGTCCTACGCGTCGTACCATCCAGGCGGAGCGCAGTACCGACCGATCTGGCTGGAATTCGTGTCCAGAGAACGTAATCAAAGCATGTCCAGCATTACTCCAGAAGCGGTTCTTGACGCACTTCGCACTGTAATCGACCCCGCCGAGGGCAAAGACGTCGTTCGGCTCGGTTGCGTACGCGACCTTTCCGTCGCCGGCAACGCAATTTCTTTTCGCCTCGTTCTGGAGGATCCGGGTGGCGCTTTTGCGCAAATCGCCGAACGGATGTGCAAGCAGGCAGTTCGAAATGCCGTCGGACCCGAGGCCGGAATCCGCATTGAGATGGACAATGAGATGATTGGGCTCGGAGATGTTGATGTTGTCAAGGACCAGCGGGCCGGAATGCAGCCGATCGGCGCCACCAATGTCATTGGTGTCGCCTCGGGAAAAGGCGGCGTCGGAAAATCGACGGTTGCTGTAAATCTCGCCGTTTCGTTGGCCGCCGCAGGCTACGACGTCGGCTTGCTCGATGCCGACATCTATGGACCGTCGATCCCGACGATGTTCGGAGTCGAAGGTGAACGCCCACGAGTTAATGACAATCGCAAGCTGGTGCCCATCGAGCGACACGGCGTGAAGCTCGTGTCAATGGGTTTTCTCGTTGAACCGGAGAAAGCTGTCGTGTGGCGCGGCCCGATGGTGTCGAGCGCGATCAAGCAGTTTCTTGGCGATACCGACTGGCATGGGCTCGATTACCTGGTGATCGATTTCCCACCGGGCACCGGTGATATTCAACTCACGCTGGTTCAGTCGATACCGATTACCGGTGCCGTTGTTGTCTCGACGCCACAAAAAGTGGCGCTCGCCGATGCCCGAAAGGCAGTGGCCATGTTTGAACAGGTCAACGTTCCCGTACTCGGCATCGTAGAAAACATGGCGTGGTTCACTCCGGATGAGTTGCCGGACAAGCGGTACTACCTGTTCGGGAAGGGCGGGGCGAGCGCGCTCGCCACCGAGTTGGACGTACCGCTGCTCGCCGAACTGCCAATCGAACCGAAACTCATGGAAGCATCCGATTCGGGCAGCCCGTATGTTTCGGAGCTGCCGGACTCAGAGACATCAAAAATCTTCTCCGTTGCGGCGCGCCAGGTTGCCCGAAAGATTGACCTCATAAATGCCGGTTCGTCTGCATCCGGCGGCCTCGAAATCGTTTATCAGTAGAATGTAGCGCGTAGCAGCACGGCGGAGATCCTGATGGCATCGTGAGCGTACAACTGGCAAGACGTCGGATGGGCGGCCGCTACGCATGCTCGACCGGCACAAGTGTCCACAAGCGTTAGCAACGTGTCTCGACAGAACTTATCCAAGAATCGACCGGATCCGGGATCGGACTCGAAGCTTCATGCGTCGATCGAGGAAGCGCTGGATTCGCTCCGGCCCTACCTGATGGCGGATGGGGGGAGTGTGCGCCTGGTGAACGTTACGCCAGACTACGTCGTCGAACTTGAGCTCCTCGGAGCGTGTGGCAACTGTCCGATGTCGACCATGACGCTTCGCGCAGGAATCGAACAGGCGATCAAGCGTGCCGTACCGGAAGTTTCGCGTGTCGAGGCGATTAATGGCGCGATGATGGCCTGACCTGGCTGCGTCTATGGCACGAGGTCGACCCGCTGCCATCCTCGAACCGAATTGATTCGAAAGATCGTTGTCGCGCTGTCGAGGTCATCCTCGCCGATGAGTTGCTCCGTCACTTCACCCCGGTCAAGCAATTGTTGCCGCAGCGTACCCGGAAGCAGTCCGCTGGATACCGGAGGCGTGACGAGGCGTCGGTCGATCTCGAGTACGAGGTTTCCGATAGTGAATTCCGTCAGCTCTCCTCGCTCGTTCTTCAGAATCACGTCGTCGACGTCATCGCGTGAGGCGAGCGCCTGGTCGTAGACATCCCGCGACGTTGTTTTGTGATAGAGTAGAGGGTCGCGCGACCAAACAGGAGTTGGTGCAACCGCTGCTCGAATCCTGCCGGACTCCGGCAAATCCGATTCCGCCATCTCGACCCTGCCATCGCGATCGACAGTGAGGCGAAGGACGCGGGCTTCGCGCGAACGCAGCTTAAGCAGTGCCGATCGGATCGACCCGATGTCCAGGGCAAAACCAAAATATTCTGCGGAATCCGATAGGCGCTCAAGGTGTGCCTCAAGTAGGACAACACCCTCCTCCGGCAGCACGCTCATCGTCTCCAGCAGACGATCGGGCGCCGCGGCCGTGCCGCCGGAAAGCACGGCTGCCTTCGAACGGCACTCGTCATATTCCGCTTCCGGCTGTGAGTCCCAGACAATGCCGCCGCCCACTCCGTACGTCGCCGTGCCGGTTGTCTTGTCAATTGCGACCGTGCGGATCGCAACGTTCATCTGAGACCGACCATCGGGAGCCAGAAATCCGATCGATCCCGTGTAGATCCCGCGCGGCGACGGTTCGAGGGATTCAATGATCTCCATCGTGCGAATCTTCGGAGCGCCCGTGATCGACGAACAGGGAAACAGGGCACCGAGGATCTCTGCCCAGGACCGCGTTGTTCGAGCCGTGATGGTCGAGGTCATCTGCCAGACGGTTGGGTACTTCTCAATTTCGAAAAGCGATGGTACGGTAACCGAGCCGGAGATCGCGATCCGGTTCAGGTCGTTCCGCATCATGTCGACAATCATGAGATTTTCCGCGCGGTCCTTGTGCGAGGTGCGAAGCGCCTCCCGCAATTCTCGGTCGCTAGCCGTGGTGAGTCCGCGGCGTCGTGTCCCTTTCATGGGGCGCGTCGTGATGTGCTCACCGTCTCGTCGAAAGAAAAGCTCCGGAGAAACAGACGCGATCGCAAAAGTGTCACATTCGATGTACGCGCCGTAGCCGCCGGGCTGACGCCGCTGGAGATCAAGAAAGAAGCCAAGGGGATCTCCAGCGAACGCACTTCGCATCCTGAACGTGAAGTTGACCTGGTAGGTGTCCCCGTTGCGGATATGTTCACGTATCTGCCGGATGGCCGACTCGAACTCAGGACGATCGATTTCGTGTACCCAGTCGCCCGACGCGAATGTGTCCGTGCCGCGCGAGGGAAGATCCGGCAAAACGACCGGCGTGTCGAACAGACCGAACCATGCGAGTGGAAAGGAGCCTGAGGACGCGTCCCGGGTACGCAGAGCAGCGTCGAAGGCTGACGATGCCTCATACGCGAGAAATCCGACCGCCCATCGATTGTGGTAGCGTGAGCGTTCTTCGAGTTGTCTCAATAGATACGGGATCTGCAGGGGGTCCCAGGTCTGCAGCACCTCCGCCGGTTCCCGAAACGCCAGCCACTCTTGTCGCTCCTTTTCGTGAAGCAGGATCAGTGGCATGACGGTCGGCGGGATCAGAGTGTACGAGAGCACTGAAGTTACGATACAATCGAATGCGTCGTGCGCAGCAGAGCCCCGATCCCTTTGCAGGTTTGTGGGCCGATTGGCGTAGTTTGTAAAACTGACGACGCCGAGAATACATGAGAGGTGTCGGAAGCGCTCACGTTGTCGACTGATTTTGGGATAGTGTCCATGCTGACTGTTGCGACCTGGAATGTAAACTCGGTAAAGGCTCGGCACGAGCGACTGATCGAATGGCTCAAGAAGCTCGAGCCGGATGTGGTCTGCCTGCAGGAACTCAAGGTTACGAACGAGCTGTTTCCGGCTGACGAACTCCGTGAGCTTGGGTACCATTCGGCCGTTCACGGACAACCGACATGGAACGGCGTTGCCGTTCTCAGCCGGCACGAGATCAGTGAGGTTGTACGCGGCATGAATGATGACGCTGACGATGAGCAGGCGCGTGTAATCTCCTGCACGACGGCCGGGATCGGCGTCGTCGGGGTCTATGTCCCGAACGGAAAGTCTGTCGGATCCGAAAGCTGGGAGTATAAGATGTCCTGGTTCGATAGACTCGGATCGTTCATCGAAAGCCAATTCTCACCCGACGACGACCTGATTCTCTGCGGTGACTTTAACATCGCGCCGGATGACAGGGATGCCGCATTTCCGGATCGCTGGAGAGACTCGGTTCTGTGCGATCCAAAAGGACGTCGGAAACTGGAGCACATCGTCGACTGGGGTTTCGTGGACCTCGTCCGTGAGCTGCATGACGGCCCCGGACCGTTTTCATGGTGGGACTATCGCCGCCTCGCGTTCCCCAAAGGTGATGGGTTGCGGATCGACCACGTGTTTGGCACTGCGGCGATCGCTGAACGGTGCGATGACGCTTATGTTGATCGAGACGAACGAAAGGGGCAGAAGCCATCCGATCACGCTCCCGTCGTAGCGGTACTCAGATAGCGAGCCGCCCGTGTACCGCGAGGCGCGTTCTGCCCGATGGCAAAAAAGAAGGTCCGAGCCGAATACGACTCGGACCTTCTCATCCTTTTTCGCGCCGCTGGAGTTGTCGCGGCGTTTCGACCGTATGGGTCAATTGAAACCGGTTCCTGAAACCGCGGGCGGCACGTCCTGATTCGCCACCTGCCAGGCCGTCGCAAAAATCATCTGACCGATTCTCGCCATTCGATCGTAGTCGATCTTGTAGGCTTCATCACCCACACGGTGGTAGTCTTCGTGTGTCCCGGTGAAGAAGAAGATGAACGGGATACTGTGCTTCCCGAAATTCCAGTGATCTGAGCGTGCATAAAAACGATTTGGATCGTCCTTCGAGTTGAAACGCTCATGCAGAACCAGATTCGTTCCCGCTACCTGATTGGCCCGGGCGTTGATGTCGTGCAGCTCCTGTGAAATGAGTTTGGAACCGATGATGTAAACGTAGTCGGGATTGTCATCGGGGTGGGTCGGGTCGTGGCGACCGATCATGTCGATGTTCAGGTCCGTTACCGTTTTGTCAAGCGGAAGCAACGGCTCGACATCCGCATAATATTCGCTTCCGAGCAACCCTTTCTCCTCGCCGGCCACATTGAGGAACAGGATGGAGCGTCTCGGTCCGTGTCCGTCGTCCTTGGCCTTCTGAAAAGCTTCAGCAATCTCCAGAACCGTCACGGTGCCGGATCCATCATCATCCGCACCGTTGTTGATGATATCTCCCTCGCCGGAGTTCAGTCCGATGTGGTCGTAATGCGATGAAAGCACAACAACTTCGTCTTTCAGATCTGACCCTTCCACGAATGCGGCGACGTTCGCCGACATCAATTCGCGTGATCCAGTCTCGAACTTGCTCTGTATCTCGATGCCGTCGACGACAAATGGCTTTGGCTTGAGCGACTTGTTGAGATCGGCCTGCAGTCCTTCGATAGATTCTCCCGTTCCGATAAGCAATTGGTTCGCAAAGTCAGCCGAAATTGCGTACATCGGCGGCCGGCGAAAACGTGAAGGCGTCGACCCGTCAGGCTTGGTAAGCGAAAGCGACGATACTTCGGTCAGGCCTTCAGCCTGTTCAATTGCGGCGTCGCGAACGGTCTTGTCCGCTCGCGGGCCAACGTCCGAAACCACCATGATGCCCTTCGGCATTCCAGCCGAGAAAAGCGCCCTGAACTTGGTGTTCATGTTCGTTGTCCAGTTCGAGGGCTTGCCGTCTGCGGTTGGCAGCAGACTCTTGTCGGCGTTTGCCAGCGGTTCGTCCCTGAGAATCATGACCCAGTAGTCTTCGATGTTGACTCCGAGCTCCTTGACCGCAGCGACGTCATCGTAACCAAGATCAGCATCTTCAATTCCGTAGCCGATGAACAGCAACGGCCCCGTGGATTCGGCAGGCCCCCTTGTGGAAAGCGGGTACGCCTTGTCATCCTGGAAGTCCGGACTGAAGTGGCTGGTCGCAAGGGCGGAACCGTTCCTTCTGACGGAGAGCGTCGAGTTTGTCAGTGTTGGAGCGTATACCGGGAACGGCTGAAGGTACTTGCTCAGCACGTTGTGTTCGTCGTTACCCGTGCCTTTGGGCTGTAGGCCCATCTTCATGTATTGCGATGCCAGAAACAGCGATGCCATTTCCTGACCGCGAGTGGCTGTTTCGCGACCTTCGAAGTAATCTGAGGCGAAGTAGTACAACAGCGCTTCAAGGTCGTGCGGTGTAATCGTGTCCTGGTATTTTCGTTCGATCTGCGGTGCGTCGAACAGCGTGGGAGTCATGCCCTGCGTCATGCCGGACGGGCTTCCCATCGTCATGGCTGCATCTGACGCATCGCGGCTGGACGAACAACCGATCAGTGATACGAAGACGATAGCCAAAACGCCGTAAGAGATTCCTGATTTCATCTGATTCCGTGTTTGCGTTCTCTTGTTCGGTTCGCCCGCTCCGGATGCACAGCACGTATGCGTCATTCGGTCAGGCGAGCATTCTCCGTTTGTTGAGATAGGCCAGCATTGCGATGTCGAAAGACTCGTTTGTGTCGATCTCAACAAAATCGATATTGTATTCGCGGCACTTCGTGAGGAACGTTTCCGAGAAAAGCTGCACCGCGGCCTGATAGTTTTCCCTGAGCTGACCTGGCTGTACGGAGATCTCTTCTCCGGTTTCCGAATCCCGAAAGATCATCGGGACATCCGGAAAGTTGAACCGCCGTTCGGTCTGCGTCTCGAGCGTGTGGAACACGAGCACTTCATGCCCCCGGTACCGCAGATGCCGCAGGGCACGAAGGAGGTCATCGTGTTCGGCGATGTTTTCGAACAGGTCTGTGATCAGGACGACAAGCGAGCGTCGCGAAATGCGTTCGGCAATCTCCTCGAGGGCTCGAGCCGCACCGGTGCGTACGGTTCGACTGGTGTCTGTCGTGAGCTGTTCGAGGGTGATAAGCAGCTGCCGCAGGAAGTTGTTCGTGCTTTTCGGCGGCAGAATTGTGTGCAGTTCCGAGTCGAAAGCGATAAGTCCCGTGGCGTCCCGCTGCTTCACCATCAGATAGTGCAGGGCCCCGGCGAGGTAGGCGCCGTATTCCATCTTCGATAACGGCGCGTTGCCCTTGAACTGCATCGAGCGCGAGGTGTCGAGGATGACGTAGTTCCGAAGGTTCGTCTCCTCTTCGTACTGTTTCACATAGTGTCGATCGGTCTTTGCGTAGACTTTCCAATCCACGTGGCGCAACTCGTCCCCGGGGTTGTAGGGACGATGCTCGGCAAATTCGACCGAGAAACCGTGATACGGGCTCTTGTGCAGCCCGGTGATGAAGCCCTCGACGATGAGACGGGCTCGCAACTCCATGTTGGCAAGCTTCGATACAACAACGGGATCGAGGTAGCGGAGCGTCGCGGCGCCGGCCAGCGGTGTGTTCGGAAGCGTCTTCGAATCCGCCATGGCGAGGCGAGAAGTGGAGATTGACTGTCAGCCCCTATGAACGCGTTCGACGCGAACGGTTCCGAAAAGCGTTACGAAATTCAGCCAGACTCCATTCATCTGGAATCCCGCTGTGGCGTAACTTTGCCCGCATGGACTCATCCTTCAGCATAAAGGCCCAGCTTATGGACGAGGGCGATCTGTCGCGTACGCTCGACCGGATGGCGCGACAGATCATCGAACTCGTCGAATCGGAAGCCGGCGCGTCGACAGCCTACGGGCTGATCGGCATGCAGACGCGCGGCGTCTTCGTCGCCCGAAGGCTGCGTGAACGCATCAAGCGGTTTGTCGACATCGACATCCCAGTCGGCGTTCTCGACGCCACCATGTACCGTGACGACTTCAGGATTCGCCTTCGGCAACCGGAAATCCAGGCTACCGACATCCCCTTCGACGTCACGGAACGGCACCTCGTACTTGTCGACGATGTACTGTACACCGGGCGAACGATTCGGGCCGCTCTCGATGCATTGATGGATATCGGTCGACCCGCGTCGGTCAATTGTCTTGTCGTCGTGGATCGCGGACTCCAGGAGCTTCCCATCAAGGCCGACATCGTTGGGCGTGTTGTACCAACAATTCCGGGAGAGGAGGTTCGGGTACGATTGTCGGAGACCGACGACGTCGAAGGAGTCTGGCTAGTGGAACGGGTTGGTCAAGCATCAAATCGCTGACCATGAACGAAGTTAAAACGGAAAGCGCTGCGGTTATGAACGATGGACACCCGGAGGAGAAGGTTCTGGAAGATTCCCCGACGCCGCCGGCCCTGAAACACCGACATCTGCTCGGTCTCGCTACCTACGATCGAGAGGAGATTGAACTCATCCTCACAACTGCGAGACAGTTCAGGGAAGTCCTTTACCGCAAGATCAGACGCGTGCCGACGCTGCGAGGTGTGACGGTCGTCAACCTGTTTTTCGAATCATCTACCCGAACACGGATCTCGTTTGAGCTAGCGGAGAAGCGGCTGAGCGCGGACACGATAAACTTTTCGTCTGCGGGGTCGTCCGTTTCCAAAGGCGAGTCGCTGAAGGACACGGCTCAGAACATCGAGGCGATGAAGGTCGATGTCGCCGTCATCCGGCACAGCTCTGCCGGAGCCGCACACTTCCTCACCGAATGTGTCGACGCTGTTGTGCTGAACGCCGGAGACGGCGCCCACGAACATCCGACACAGGCCCTTCTCGACGCCTTGACCATCTCGGATGTTTTCGATCGGACTGACGGACTGAACGTATCCATTCTCGGTGACGTGACCCACAGCCGCGTCGCGCGCTCCAATATTCACGCGCTGAGAAAGCTTGGCGCCAACGTAACCCTCTGCGGACCGCCGACACTCATGCCTCGCGGTATCGAGGAGATGGGGGTGCGGGTTACGAGCAGGCTCGATGAAGCACTCGAAGGGTGCGACGTTGCCATGGCGCTCCGAATCCAACTCGAGCGGCAGGGTGTGCCGTTCTTCCCGAGCCTTCGCGAATACAATCAGCTCTTCGGCATCAAGATGGAGCACATGCGCAGGTACCCGGATCTGCGCATCATGCATCCCGGACCGGTCAATCGGGGAGTGGAGTTGGACAGCGAAGTTGTCGATCACGAACGGGCGGTCATCCTCGATCAGGTGACGAACGGCGTTGCCGTCCGGATGGCCGCGCTGTATCTGCTCGCCGGTCCGCGGGAAGACGAAAGTCAGTCCGCCGACTGAGATGGCTGCTTCTCCCGTTGACCCCGGGGCGGGCGGTGGCGAGGAACACGTCGCCTTGCCGGACCTGAACTTCCCGAAATACAATTTTGCAATTCGGGATACTGGCCGCGGTCGAGAGATCTTCGACAACGTTCGAGAGCGATTTGTTGTCCTTACTCCCGAGGAGTGGGTCCGGCAGCATCTGGTCCGATTTCTGATTGAGGAGCGGGGATACCCGCGTGGTCTTGTTGTTCTTGAGCACGCATTTGTTTTCGAGGGTCGAGGCCGCCGTGCCGACATCGTCGCGTTCGGACGGCGGGCACAGCCGTTGGTCATGGCAGAATGCAAGGCCACGTCGGTCGAGTTGTCACAGGCGGTTTTTGATCAAATAGCCGCGTATAACGCGGCGGTGGGTGCAAAAATGCTCGTCGTGTCGAACGGCTTAAGACACTACTGCTACGAGGTCGATGATGAGGGAGCGGATGGGCGGTTCACGTTTGTGTCGGATGTGCCGCCGTTCTCCGACCTATCGAGCAGGGGCTGACCAATCTGGTCACGCCATCTCCGGGCAGCAATCGCCCGAATTCTCTATCATTGAGCACTGTTGCATCCGACACCATGATCTGGAGGAGATAATTGATCGAGGAAACTAGCTACCAGGCTGAACTTCGAGCCGCGATCGAGGCGGTCACGGCCTCGGCCGCACTCTGCCGCGAAGTACAGCAGGCGATCGGCCGCGGTGTACTTGAAAAGGCGGATCGAAGTCCTGTAACCGTTGCAGATTTTGGAAGTCAGGCGATCGTGTGCCGTACGCTGGCAGCCCATTTTCCTGACGACCCGGTCGTTGGGGAGGAGGATGGTGACGTGCTTCGTGAAACGGGCAACGAGGCCATCAAGTCCCGGGTAGTCGAGTATGTGTCGAGCCACGTGTCAGGTGCTTCGGAGGCCGAGGTGCTGTCTTGGATCGATCGTGGTGGAGACAAGGCGCACGGCAGTCGATTCTGGACGCTCGATCCGATTGACGGTACGAAGGGATTCCTTCGGAATGAGCAGTATGCAATCGCACTTGCACTGATCGAGGATGGAGAAGTGCAGGTCGCCGCGTTGTGCTGTCCGAATCTGCCGGTAGAAGAAGGCGATGACCGCGCGGGCCTCGTCTTCGCTGCCGTCAGGGGTGCCGGCGTTGAAGCCCACGAACTCGACAACAAGCAGACCGTCGCTGTTTCGGTAAGTGCGCTGGCAGACTCGTCCGAAGCGCGCTTCTGCGAATCTGTCGAAAGTGGTCACAGCTCTCATGATGACGCGGCGGAAGTTGCAAGCGGTCTTGGAATCACGCAGCCGTCGGTCCGACTCGACAGTCAGGCGAAGTACGCGGTAGTTGCCCGTGGCGATGCCGACATCTACATGCGGCTTCCGACCCGTCCCGGGTACGTCGAACGCATCTGGGATCACGCCGCAGGGATGCTGGTGATCGTCGAAGCTGGTGGAAAAGTGACCGACATTGACGGCAAACCGCTTGACTTCACGCGCGGACGCGGTCTTGAGAACAACCGGGGTGTCATTGCGACAAACGGTGTCCTCCACGACTCGGTGCTGAGAGAACTGCGGCGAATCGGAGTGGCGGCGCCGGCCAACGGCTAGGTGCCAACGCGCGTCGGCGCGAATGCTCGCTCAAGATTCTGGCAGGCCTCTTCGAGTATCGGTAGTTCCTTCGCGAAGCAGAAGCGCAACAAGAAGCGACCGTCGTCCGGGTCGTTGAAGAAGGAGGCGCCGCGCACCGTTCCAATGCCCGCATCCGCGATAAGGGTCTGGCAGGCCTGGGCGTCGTCATCAAACCCCGACCGTCTCCGGCTCAAGGGCTCAAAACCGGCCAGCACGTAGTAGGCACCTTCGGGCCAGTCGAACTCGAATCCGGACCTCTCCAGAGACTGACAGATCAGCTTCCGCTTGGCCGAATACTGCTCGATCATTTCCGAGAAATACGATTCCGGCAGGTCGAAGGCGCCGGCGACTCCGTGCTGCAGCGGAGTCGGTGCACAGATATACAGCAGGTCGTTCATCAAACCGATCTTGTCGGCAATCGGAGCGGGAGCAATGGCGTAGCCGAGTCGCCAACCGGTCATATTGAAGGTCTTCGAAAAACCCGAGATCGTGATCGTTCGGTCCATCGCCCCCGGCAGTGACGCCAGAGAGACGTGTTCGCGACCGTCGTAAAGCATGTACTCGTAGATCTCATCGGTGATGACGAACAGATCGTGCTCGTCCGCAATCGAAAGCAGGCGTTCGAGATCCGCACGGGACCAGACTTTGCCACTGGGATTGGATGGCGTTGTCACGACGATCGCACGAGTGGCCGGAGTGATCGCATCTTCGAGGACCTTCCACTGAATGGCCCATCCCGGACGAACCAGCGGTGCGAAGCGCAGCCCAAAGCCAAGCGTCTGCAGGATCAGGCGGTGATAGCCGTAGTAGGGTTCGAACAGAACGACCTCGTCCCCCGGGTTTAGAAGCGTCAGCGCGGCGGCTGTGAAGGCGCCCGTAGAACCCGCTGACACTACAATCTGCTCCACCGAGTCGAGTGGAATGCGGTTGTACGACTGGCTCTTCCGCGCGATGCTCTCTCGAAGCGCGGCGATCCCGGCATAGTTGGAATAGATCGACTTGTTGGCTTCGATTGCCTGACGGGCTGCAAGGCGGATCGGCTCGGGTGTCGGCATGTCGCAGATACCCTGACCAAGGTTGATGCCGCCAACATCGTTTACCTGCTTGCTGATCGCACGGATCTCACTTTGGACAAGACTATCGGTTCGGCGGGCGAGAGGAGGCGCCATGATTATCAGATTGGCGGTGAGGTTGAGGGATGTTGGAGCTGCGCGGGGGCGCTACGAAGCTGCGTCGTGCGGCTCAACAAAGATACACGCGGCCAGGTCGAGCGGAATACTGCGGGAGACGGAGCCCGACGTTATTTGAACACTTGCGTCGCTCACGCTCCCGACGGCGACAGTTGTGCCGGGCATCAGTCCAAGTGCCTCGAGTTCGTGGAGGATGGCGGGGTCCGAGTCGGAAACGCGGCGAATAATGACCTCGGAGGCCTCGTGGTCAGCACCAAGCGGTTCAGCAAGGGTCGGGGGGATCGAGCCGTCGCGCCCCGGAATGGGATGCCCATGCGGGTCATGCGTCGGATAGCCGAGCAGCTGTTCGATTCGGTCCTCGAACTCCTCCGAAATATGATGCTCGAGGTGCTCTGCTTCCCGGTGCATCTCTTCCCAGGAGTACCCCATGACCTCCTTCAGATACGTTTCCAGCAGCCGATGGTGCCGGACGACCTCCAGGGCGATTCGTGTCCCGGCCTCTGTGAGTTCGACACCCTGGTATGACCGATAACGCGCGAGGCCCATGGAGTCGAGACGTTTGGCCATGTTGGTCGCCGACGCCGGCGACACGCCCAGGGAGCGAGCGATTTCGGAGGTCGAGGCAAATGTCGGGGATTGCAGCTTGTAGATCGTCTTCAGATAATCTTCGACGGCCTGGCTGAGGACGCGTTTCGGTTCCATAATGCTCGATTCGTGACCCTTTGATAACGCCGCCCGGAGGGATTGGTCCCCGGAACCATGGCCGAAGTTGGCCCCGTCAGATTTGGTCGCAAAGCGTTTGTGGCATTGAAGGGCCGGAATGCGTATTTTTCCTAGCTAGCTCGGCCGGGTTTTCCAGGTTCTCTGGGCTTTCAAAAGTGTTTCCGGATGGTTTCGAAAGTGATCGGTCCGGCCTGATGGTCCCGCGCGGCTTTCGGTATACGTAGATCGCCAGCGCGTCGCGTAGGATTCGGGCTCGGCTTGTCGGTTTCAGATCGAGGCGACAGACTCAGGCGTCGACGTTTGGTTGATGTCGGTAGGGTTGCCTCGACGCATCGTGCCCGGTCGTCTAATGGCAGGACAGCGGCCTTTGGAGCCGTCGGTGGAGGTTCGAGTCCTCCCCGGGCAGCTCTGAAATCGATCCGCAAAGAAATCGATCCGGAAGGAATCGATCCGGAAGGAATCGATTCAAAATAGAACCAGCATCAGCAGTTTCTCCTCTCGTCCGTCGCGAACGGCCGACCAGTGTACTCATGTCGGAACGACCTTTAACCATTTTTTCTGGCCGATCCAATCGCGTCCTCGGTGAGCGCATCGCGGATTCGTTTGGTCAGCCGCTCGGTGCGGTCACCCTCAAGAATTTTTCGGATGGGGAGATCTATGTCCGCTTCGAGGAGTCGATCCGCGGTACGGACCTGTACGTGATTCAGAGTACCCATCCGCGCGGCGACAACTGGATGGAGTTGTTCCTGATGATCGACGCTGCGAAGCGAGCATCCGCTGATCGCGTCACGGCCGTCATTCCTTATTTCGGCTACGCACGCCAGGAACGAAAGGATCAGCCGCGTGTGTCGATTGCGGCAAAGCTGATGGCGAACATGCTGACCAATGCCGGCATCGATCGCGTGCTGACAATGGACCTGCATGCGCCGCAGATTCAGGGCTTCTTCGACGTGCCCGTCGATCATCTCTACGGTTCCGCCGTCTTCGCTGACTACCTGCAGTCGATCGACTTTCCGGGTCCGCTTGTGGTTGTCGCCCCCGATGTCGGCTCGCTGAAGGTGGCTCGCGCGTACGCCAAACGTCTGGGAGCAGACCTTGCCGTGATTGACAAGCGGCGGCCCACACAGAACGAAGCCGAAGTAATGAACATCATCGGTGAGGTCGAAGACAAGAGCGTCCTCCTCATCGACGATATTATCGATACGGCCGGTACGCTGACAACTGCGGCGAATGCGCTCCGAAAGAGCGGCGCCCGCGACGTGATGGCGGCGTGCACCCATCCGGTCCTTTCCGGACCGGCCTATCAGCGGATCGACGACTCTGTCATCAGCCGACTGATTGTAACCGATACGATCCCGCTTCGCGGCTATTCGAGCAAAATCGAAGTTGTCAGCGTGGCGGACATTTTCGCAGACGCGATTCGAAGGATTTCACATGACCACTCGGTTTCGACGCTGTTTGTCCCGTGACGGACAGTTCGGACCCACTCACTAGTTCCTCCAATGGATATCATTACCCTAAAGGCGAGCCCCCGAGCGACAGGCAAGACGGCCGCAAAAGAAGTCAGAAATAACAAGCAGGTCCCGTGTGTACTCTATGGACACGACAGTGAAACCCTTCACTTTCAGGTGGAGGAGCTGGCCCTGCGACGGCTCGTCTATACCTCCGAGGTACACCGACTTTCACTCGACCTCGACGGTAAGTCATACGATTGCATCCTCAAGGACGTCTCCTTCCATCCGGTAATGGATATGCCGCTGCATGCGGACTTCCAACTGCTGCGTGCCGGCGAGAAGTTTCAGCTTTCGGTTCCGATACAGTTCGTCGGAAAAGCTGTCGGACAGATTGAAGGTGGTGAGATCCACTTCCTCACGCACGAAATCGAAATCCTGGTTCTGCCGAAAGACATCCCGGATCACCTGGAAGTCGACGTCACGCCACTGCAGATTGGTGATACGCTCCACATGGAGGATCTCTCGTTCCCGGATGTCGAGATTGTCTCACCGCCTCAGCAATCGGTCGTTTCCGTGACAACGAAGAAGGTTGCCGATCTACCGGAAGAAGGTGAGGGAGAGGAAGGACTGGAAGGAGAAGAAGGCGAAGAAGGTCTCGAGGAAGCGACCGAAGGCGAAGCCGAGGAGTAGGTGTCGCCCGGAATGCCTTCGAATGGCCGGATGGTTGTGGGCCTCGGAAACCCGGGGCCCGAGTATGACGGTACCCGGCATAACGTCGGATTCGATGTGATCGACAGGCTGGCTTCGAAGACCTCGATTCCGGTTGAGCTATTCGGGTCTAATGCGTTGTCGGGCATGGGGTCCTATCGTGGGAGAAAGGTTCTCCTTGCAAAGCCGACGACTTACGTCAACCGGTCAGGCGCCGCAGTACGTGCTCTGCTGAGCAAGCATGGCCTGACGCCGGACCAGCTTCTTGTCGTCGTCGACGACATCAATCTTCCGGTCGGCAGGGTGAGGCTTCGACCCGGTGGTGGTGCCGGTGGGCACAACGGTCTCGAGGATCTGATCGATTCGCTGCAATCGTCGGACTTCGCACGATTGAGAATCGGCGTGGGCAACAACTTCAGCCGCGGGCGCCAGGCTGACTACGTCCTCTCCCGGTTCGAGTCGGATGAGGAACCGATTATGGAGGAAGCCTTCGAAAAATCCGTCGATGCCGTCTTGATGTTCGTTCGAGAAGGGATCGACCGGGCGATGAATGAGGCCAACAGGGGGTAGCGTGGCCTAACGACATGGTATCGCGGCACTTGCGACGAGCCGCCGTCTGCGAAATCTGCAAACGGACGACGATCATTTGAAATCGTCCAAAGAATAATGCGCAAATGGCGTGAAAACGTGGCCTGTTAAGGCGTATTTTTTCGCTGCTGATGCGAGTACCCCACATTTTTGCGTACTCGGACAGGAAGAGCCCGGCTTCGCGTACTACGCAAAGTGGAAGCGCCCACCTCTGTGAGCGGCCAAACGACTGTCGTCGCATTCTGCCGACCAGGGCCGCGGTATCGTTTTTGTCAGGTCGACCGCACAACATCAATGGCCGACCGACTGATCAACCAAAACCATTCAGGTAAACCAAAAGTACCTAACGGATTTCATGGACATTAAGACGCTAACATACCTGATTCCAGCCGCCGGTATTCTGGCACTGTTGTACGCCTTTGTGAAGGCACGATGGGTCAGTGCCCAGGACGCCGGAACAGACGTGATGCAGGAGATCGCCGCGAACATCGCGGACGGCGCACGCGCTTTCCTTCGACGTGAATACCGCGTCCTCATCATCTTCGTCCTCGCGGTTGCGGCGCTGCTTGCGTTCGCCAACTCGCAGGAGGTCGAGTCGTCGTGGATGATCGCTGTTTCGTTTGTGGTTGGTGCGTTCTGCTCCGGCCTCGCGGGTTTTATCGGAATGACGGTTGCCACCAAGGCCAATGTGCGAACGACCAGCGCCGCGCGTGACAGCCTCGGTGCGGCTCTCAACGTCGCGTTCTCTGGCGGGCTCGTCATGGGACTCAGTGTCGTCGGTCTGGGTCTCCTGGGCCTTGGCTCGCTCTTCATCGCCTACAATGGGATCGGATGGGATATCGCGAAGGTGATCAATGTGATCTCCGGCTTCTCGCTTGGTGCGTCGTCGATCGCCTTGTTCGCCCGAGTGGGTGGCGGCATCTACACGAAGGCGGCCGACGTGGGTGCCGACCTCGCCGGCAAGGTATACGAGGGGATTCCGGAGGATGACCCGCGAAATCCTGCTACGATTGCCGACAACGTCGGCGACAATGTCGGCGATGTTGCAGGCATGGGTGCCGACCTCTTTGAATCGTACGTCGGCTCCATCATCGGCACGATGGTTCTCGGTGCCGCCTTTATTCCGGGACTCACCGCCGCGTCGGGAGAACCGCTCGCCGCGATTCTGCTGCCGATGATTCTCGCCGGAGTCGGGATCGTCGTTTCGATCCTTGGCTCGTTCTTCGTTTCGGTGAAGGAGGGAGGCAATCCTCAGAAGGGACTGAACATCGGTGAGTTCGGTGCCGCCGGACTCATGGCCGTACTTGCGTACTTCATCATCACGATGCTGCTTCCGGCCGAGTGGAGTGTTGACGGCACGTCGTACACGTCGCTTGGCGTTTTCTGGGCAGTGCTGATCGGCCTTGCGGCGGGTACCGCCATCGGGTTGATCACGGAGTTCTACACGTCCCTGCACGGCAAGCCGGTTGTTGGTATTTCCGAGCAGAGCGTAACGGGCGCGGCGACCAACATCATTGCCGGCCTCGGCGTAGGAATGGCATCCACCGGATTTCCGGCGCTCATCCTGGCCGGAGCGATCATCGGCGCACACCATTTTGCTGACCTTTACGGTATCGCAATCGCTGCACTGGGAATGCTTTCGGTGACGGGAATTCAGCTTGCTGTCGATGCGTACGGTCCAATTTCGGATAATGCCGGCGGCATCGCGGAAATGGCGCACCTGCCTGCCGAAGTTCGCGGCCGCACGGACACGCTCGACGCGGTCGGAAACACCACCGCGGCGATTGGCAAAGGTTTCGCGATTGGCTCCGCTGCCCTCACCGCATTAGCGCTGTTTGCAGCTTTCATGCAGCAGGCGGAAGTCGGCTCGATCAACGTCGCAAATCCGACCATCATGGCCGGCCTTCTCATCGGCGCAATGCTGCCGTACGTATTCAGCGCGATGGCAATGAAGGCAGTGGGGCGCGCTGCCTCCGAAATGATCACGGAAGTCGGCAGGCAGTTCCGCGAAATTGTCGGACTGAGGGAGGGCACCGCCAAGGCCGACTTCGCTACTTGTGTCGACATCTCGACGAAAGCCGCGATCAAGGAAATGATTCTGCCCGGTCTCATGGCCGTGTTTGTACCGGTCGTGATCGGTTTCATCTCCAAGGATATGCTGGGTGGACTGCTGGCAGGCGTGACTGTTTCCGGCGTGCTGTTCGCGATCTTCCAGTCCAACGCCGGTGGCGCATGGGACAATGCAAAGAAGCGAATTGAGGGCACGATTACGGTTAATGGCGTTGAGCACGCCAAGGGCGGCGACACGCACAAGGCCGCAGTTGTTGGCGACACGGTCGGTGACCCGCTCAAGGATACCAGCGGACCGAGCCTCAACATCCTGATCAAGCTGATCGCGGTTGTGGCACTCGTCATCGCACCGTTGATTCGCTGATCAAGCCGGAAGGTTGTTTCCACGAAAGGGGTTCGGCGATACGCCGGGCCCCTTTTTTTGTTTGTTCGCCGGCCAACCGAATACGTGCCGATCAAACAGCCCACCGGTGCGTATATTGACCGCTACGCCGCTGGATTTCGCCCTCCACCATTCAAGCCGACTGCGACCAAGATGGCCCAAGTTCAAGTTGTGATGCCCAAGATGGGCGAAAGTATTACCGAAGGAACCGTAATCGCCTGGAGCAAGCAGGTCGGCGATACGATCGAGGTTGACGAAACACTTCTCGAAATCGGCACGGACAAGGTCGACACGGAAGTGCCGTCGCCGTCGGCGGGTCGCGTGTCGGCAATCCTTGTCGGCGAGGGCGAGACGGTCGAGGTTGGTGCCCCAATTGCCGTCATCGAGACAGACGTGAATGCCGACGTCAGCCAGGGTGGGGATGGTGGTGCTCCAAGCGAGGCACCTGCCGTCAGTCAGGCCCCAGCAGCTGCCACTCCTGCGTCCGAGCCGACGCCTCCGGCGGCTGCGCCCGAACCGGAGCGTACCGCTTCCGAATCTGCCGCCGCTCCGCAGCAGACCGCGCCATCCGGAGAACTTGCCGATGTTGTTATGCCGAAGATGGGCGAAAGCATCATGGAAGGCACAATCACCAAGTGGCACAAGGCACCCGGCGAATCGATCGATGTCGACGAGACGCTGCTGGAAATCGCAACGGACAAGGTAGACTCGGACGTTCCGTCGCCGGTCGCTGGTGTTCTGAGTGAAATACTCTTTCAGGAGGGCGACACGGTTGATGTCGGCAGCGTCATTGCAAAAATTGCGGTAGGCAGTGGTGGTGCCAGTCAGCCGGGCACCGTGCAGTCGGCTCCCGCGCCAACACAATCAGCTTCTCCGCCGGCCAGTGCGTCGAGCGCCCCCGCCCAGTCATCGGCTCCGGTCGCGACGTCGGACGTTTCCGCTGGAGGCAACGGTGTTGTCGGGCGGACGACGGAAGACGGCCGGTTCCTCTCGCCGCTGGTTCGCTCGATCGCAATGAAGGAAGGACTCAGTCCCTCGGAGCTTCAGTCAATTAGCGGAAGTGGACACGACGGTCGAGTGACAAAGTCGGATGTGATGGACTATCTCGCGAGTCGAGGCGAGGCGGCGCCTGAACAAGGCAGTCAGGGGCAGGCGACGGCCGTCGAACAGGCCGCGCCGGCCCGGCCGCAGCCTGCGTCGTCGCAGCCCGCACCGTCGCAGCGTCCTGCTGCACCGGCCCCGCCGCCGGTTTCGGCTCCGCCCGTCGAGGCAGGTGATCGCGTTGAGGTCGTCGAGATGGATCGGATGCGGCAGATCATCGCACAGCACATGATCCAGTCGAAGCAGACATCGGCTCACGTAACGTCGTTTGCAGAGGCTGACCTGACCAATCTGGTCAAGCTGCGCGAATCGCAGAAGAAGGCGTTCCTCGAGCGGGAAGGAATCAAGCTCACGTACACCCCGTTCTTTGTTCACGCTGCCGTCGACGCGCTACGTGCCCACCCGATAATGAACTCGTCGGTTGAGGGTACCCGGATTCTCATGAAGAAGGATTTCCATGTGGGGATTGCCGTGGCGATCGGAAAGGCTGGTCTCGTTGTGCCGGTGATCCGATATGCGGGACACAAGAACATTGCGGGACTCGCCCGCGAGGCCGCAAACCTGGCCGATCGTGCCCGCAGCCGTCAGCTTCAGCCGGATGACCTGCAGGGAGGTACGTTCACGGTTACCAACATCGGGTCGCTCGGGTCGATCATGGGGACGCCCATCATTGCCCAGCCGCAGGTCGCAATTCTGGCTACCGGTGCCATCAAGAAGCGTCCCGTGGTCGTCGAAGACCCGAACCTCGGCGATGTTATTACGATTCGCAACATGATGTATGTGTCGCTTTCGTACGATCATCGGATCATCGATGGCGCCATGGCATCGTCCTTCCTGCATCATTTTGTGCAGGTTGTTGAGTCGTTTGGGCCGGATACCGAACTGTGATTCGTGGACGGATTTGATATCCGTTATTGACAATGTCAGTTTGCTTTCATTGATTAGGCCAGTTCGCATGGAAATCAATGGGCAATCCGATGTCGGACGCATCAATTTCACTGACCCGCAGTGAAGTTCGTCGCCGCATAGACGACTTCGTACGGGAATACCTTTCTTCCAACTCTCCCGCGACGGTAGGGACGTACAGACGTTCGCTATCTGAGTTTGAGCGGTACATCGAGAAAGGTGAGGGTCGCTTCGAGTTTTCTACCGAGAGCGTCGCGGCATACAAGGAGTACCTCGCATCGGAGCGTCAACTTCACGAGGTCTCGGTTTCCACGTACCTGACGGCCGTAAGACGCCTGTGCCAATACCTCGTCGACATCGGACTTTTGGCAACGAATCCGGCGCGGTTGGTGAAGGGGAATCGTCGCCCCACGTCGCATTCGCGCGAGGTGCTTACCCAGACGGAAATCGATCAATTGCTCTCGGTAATGCGCCCGGAGTCGATGCTCGACAAGCGCGATCACGCGATGATCTTCCTGATGCTTTACGCGGGACTCAGCGAGATTGAATTGATCAGGGCCGATGTCGGCGATCTCGAACAGACGTTGCTCGGTTGGTTCTTGCGTGTGCAGGGTAAGGGTCGAACGGATAAGGACCAGCAAGTCCCGATCGATCCGCCGGTCATGAACAAACTCCGTCTGTACTTCGACACGCGGTCGCGCATCCGTCCGAACGATCCGTTGATCGTATCGCACGGACACAGATCCGAAGGCAAGCGATTGAACACGCGTTCGGTTCGCAGCCGGATCAACCTGTATCTGGAGGCAGCCGGAATCAAGCGTCCGGGTATTTCACCGCATAGCCTGACCCACACGGCCGCGCTGATCTGGCTGAACGATGGGGTCAATGTCGAAGAGGTACGCAGGCGGATGCGACACGGGACGCTCGACACCACACTTATCTACCTGCGCCAGCAGGGAGAGCTTTCCTCGAGTCCTGGTCGCGCCGTGCCCGGTGCCGATTAGGCGCGGTCACTCTACGCGAAATCCGGCGCGCGTCATGAGCGTGTCGCTCGGTACCCACTCGACTTCCGCGCGGTAGCCCCCGCCGACGAAGCCGTACCCGTTGTCGACATTCGAAAAGACACCGCGTTCGACCAGCACTTCCGGATCAAACACGCCTCCGGGCGGAGTCCACTCAGAGTTCGTCACCACGAGAGACATTCGCATTCGGTAGAGGATTGCTCGCTGGAAACCGAGGAATGCTCCGTCCTGAATAATGTTGGCCGCGTCCTGTCTGAAGTTGACCACGACCACCCGGCCCTCGGACGTCTCGATCTGCTCCTGACCGTAGAGAACTTCATAGTTGCCGTTGCTCGTTTCGTAAACCACACTGATGTCGATCAGGTTCGGGGCGTCCGGCCACAACACGTTGATTGGCAGCGTCGGTCGCGACAGGTTCCCGTCGTCGGGCTGTCCCTCGGTCAGTGGAGGGACATCGGCCTCGACGGCGGTGACCACACCGTCTGACCGCCTCACCTCCAGGCGATAACGTCCTTCATAGGCGACCGACATGCGACCCCAATAGACGTGACCGATTTCGCCGTCCCGATACGTCACAACCGAATCTCGCCACGCGACCTGCAACCCGTTCGAAAGGTTGATCGCGGTAACAACGGCATCCAGGGGAGATGCATCACCACGTTCCAGAATGCCGTCGACGGGGTAGATCCGAACCGCCTGCGTATCGGATGTCGGATTGAAAAAACCGTACATCGTGTACGGGATATCCGTGTCGATCACAGGATCGACATACGTTTCACACGCGGAAAACAAAAGAGTCGCGAGCAACGCCGATGCGAATCCGACAGAGTGAGCGATATGTCGTCGTTTCGTCAACACGATTATCGGATTGTTGCCTTGATGCCGAGTGAAGGAAGGAACGGGAATTGGTCCGCCCGTCGCAGGGTGAACACGTCGAGGTAGAAGATGTTAGGCCGGTTGTAGGCATTGATCGCGCTGAACTGCGCCGTGATCGATGACCGACCGATCTTGAAGTCGCGGTCGATCGAAAGGTCCAGCCGGTGATAGGTCGGCAGTATTCCGTTGAACGGCTTTTCGTAGATGACGCGTCGGCTTCCGGGGTTCTCGAACACGTCCACATCGGTATTGAGCAACACGAACCCGTCAAAGCCCTCAGCGCGATTGTAGGGAAGTCCGGATCCAAACTGCCAGCGCCCGCTCACAGTAAACTTGCCAACGGTGGTGGTCGCAACAACGTTGATCTGATGGCGTCTGTCATGCGCGGGACGAAAGCGGTAGCGATCCGTTCCGAACCAGACGAGGAGTGAAGGTTGTCGCGCTGTATACTGAACCGACGACAGTCCGTAGTTCACATACCCATAAAACGAATTGGTCTTCACTTCCGCACGCAGATCGAGACCGAAGACCTGTCCGTCGGCATACTGAAGCCGTGTCGTAAACCGAGGGTACGGAGTCCATTCACCGATCAACAAATCGCGCAGGTCTTTGAAGTACACCTCGCCCGAGATGTTGACGAATCGATTCGCCTGGCGCGAGTAGCCGGCGATGACGTGAATGGCCCGCGGCACGCTGCCGAGGGGAGTTGCCGCCCACGCGGTGAACACGCTCGCCGCGTCCCGACGATCGTTGATGCCGACGATCTCCTGATGATACAGGCCCGCCGCGAAGGACAGGGCGTCCTTCTCGCGGTCCCATTCAAATCTCAGGCGCGGTTCGACGAACGCGCGGTTCTTGCTTGGGAATGAGTGCACGCGCAGGCCGGGCTGGAGTGTCATTCCGTCTGCGACGTTCAGCTTCGGACCAACATAGAGCCCGGCTTCGGTAAGGAATTCGCGATAGGAGACAAAATTCTGAAACGAGCCGCCTAGTTCGCTTTGCAGCTTCAGTGTTCGGGCGAACAGGCCCCACTCGACGGCGCCCACAGGCGTATAGTGGGTGACGTTGGTTGCAAGCTCGATGCGGCCGGCTGTCGCCTGGCGTTCGGGTTGTTCCTCCGGGCCGAGGCTCGTCGTCAGATCAGATGCCGTGAAGCTGAACTCGGCGAGAATGGGCAGTGTGCCGGGCAAATAGAGATAGCGGGCACCGAGTCCCCGGTTTTCATAGCGAATTTCGGAGAGCGGGGTAATGCCGATATCGTCACCGACAATTCCGCGGTCGTACGTCCGGATACCGGTCAGGCCAATTCTCGCATTCGAGCGTGGCGCACCGAAAATCTTGCCGAAGAAGTCGTTGAAGTGATACGGGATCTCCTGCCCGACGTAGCTGGAGGCTGCCCGCTCAACCGTCGAGCTGCGACCGCTTAGAAGGAACGAGTAGTCGCTTACATCCGACAGCGGCCCCTCGATTGTCGCGCCGGCGATGAACGGCGAGATGGAAAACTGCCCGCCGAATCGTTTCGTGTTGCCGTTCCGCGAGACGATATCGATAACGGAGGAGAGGCGACCGCCGTATCGCGCGCCGAAGCCACCGGCGTATACATCCGCGCTCGAGACAATGTCGCTCGGAAAGGCCGAGTAAAATCCGACAAGGTGGAACGGCTGATAGAGCAGGATCCCGTCAATCATGACAAGATTCTGGCTCGGCTCGCCGCCACGAATGTAGAGCTGACCGCCTTGATCCCCCGCCGTAACCACGCCGGGTAGCGCGTTCAGAACGGCAACGACATCACCAGAAACATCCGGTGACGGTATCAGGTCCATGTCCGCCGGGTCGACTGTCTGGAGTCCAGCCTTGATCTCCGTCTGGCCGCCGATCTTGTTCTCGATAATCTCGAGTTCCTCAAGGGACCGCTCCTGATACGCAAGCTCGACATCCAGAGAAACGAGGCCGCCGGCGGTGACAGTGACGGTGTCCTGCCGGGAGACTCGACTGACGTGGGTGAAGACAACGATGTACCGACCGGGCTTCAGGCGCGGGATAACGAACACTCCGTCGTTGTTCGTAACGGAGGTCCCGGCGACGCCCGAATCGTTCTGTGCGACGACATTCGCATCCGGAATCGGTTCTCCATTCTCGAGCTTCGATACGAAACCGCGAACGGAGCCTGTGTCCTGGCTGTTCGCTTCTTCAGCGCTCACCAATGACAGAAACAGGCACAGGGATAACGAGAGGAGAAAGCCGCGCAAGCTCAATGAGGCTGGTTTGTGTCGGGGCAAGGTACGCTTGCTTCGGCACGCCTGGAAGGCATTTATTCGTCATCAGGCGCGCACGAGCCAACGAGTGGCACACGTCGTGCCAGGGTGCCTACAGATTGGTGCCAACCGTTAGTCTGTTCAGTCCGCCGATTTCCGACCACGAATTGTACGCGTAATCGAATCGGAAGCCTCGGATCATGATTCCGGCCCCGAAGCCGAAACCCGCGAAGTCGAGCCGTGATTTGCTTTTGAGCTCTTCGTGCTGTCGGTGATTGTATCCGATCCTGATCTGAAACGCATCGCTGAACTGGAATTCTCCGCCTACCGCCACATGTCGAAGAATGTCGTTGGCAGTGCCGCTGCCATCCGCCCCCTTGTCTTCCCTGTTGAGATTGTAGCCCATGACGGTGAGCAACAGCGGAACGTTCGCGAGGCGCTTTGCGACACCAATGCGCAGGTCGGTCGGAAGGCGGTCGCGGGTATTGCCAAAGCTGGACAGTGTGGCGCCGAAGTTGTTCAGAGACGCACTTGCGGCAAATCCGGATTGTTCGATGCGATACGTTACGCCAAGATCCGCTGCAAGGGCGGACGCGGAGTAGGACTCGATCCCCGAATACACAACGTGCACGCTCGCCCCGATGCGCACCCGCTCGGTGTAGGCCCGTGAGCCGCCGACGGTCAGCGCGAAGTCTCCCGCACCGAATTCACCTGTTCGCTCGCCGGTCTCCGTCGCTCCCTGCAGCTTGCCCCAGCTCATGTAGCGGATGCCGGCGGCCAGCGATCCGATTGACGGGATCTCGCGTCCGTAGACCAGTACGCCGGAGCGCAGGTCTGCAACGTGGTTGAGATACGAAAGCGAGAGGGCCCCATCAGTACCCTCGGCGAGCAATGACGGATTGTAGTAGAGGGCGTTGACATCGGCGCCGAAGAGAGAGACAACAGCACCTGAAAGTGCGGCCGATCGTGCTGAAGGGTCCAGCCGGAGAAACGGGAAACCGGTTGACTCGGCGGACTGTGCGGCGGCGGTTACGGGCACCACGCCGGAGTACAAGAGGAAGCCCGCCGAGGCGACGATTGCGAGGACCGCACGTTTCATGGCTTGACTGTATTCGCTTACTTGGAATGCACGTCCTGGATGCACGTGCCGGTTCGCAGACTGGAGGCTGGTACGGTCTAGCCGTGCCCGGGTTCTGACGGGCCCGTCCGGCGGGAACGGATACACCGAAGCTACGTGAAACGCTCACTTCGAGGCGCGTGCCGATGGCTGATTTTTCGGATCGTTGGCTCGCTTTTTGACCTCTCCGGCAGCGAGAACCCCAAACCGACCTAATTTGCGAATTACGGGATGTTTGTTACGAACAGGCAATCCCCGGCCCTTGTTTCAGGCAATGTGTCGACACGAAGTGCAGACATAATGTCACATCGGACGGCTAATCCGTCCTGATATCGGGCCGTCCCACTACGTTCCACCCAAGATGATTTCATTTCTAAAGAAGGTTTTTGGTGACAGCAACGAGCGTTCGCTCAAGAAGCTGTGGCCAGTCGTCGAACAGATTCATGCAGTTGAAGCGTCGGTTTCGGCGCTCTCGGACGAACAGCTGAGGGGAAAAACTGACGAGTTCAAGGCGGCGCTCCGTGAGGCCGTCCGTGAGATTGAGGCCGAGCACGCGGATGTCAGTCGACGGCTGCGGTTCGGTGCCCCGGCAAAGACGCTTGAAGCTGTCGGCCCCGATGGTATGCCGATCGAAGACGAAGAGTCGGATGCGGAAGGGGCGGACGACGAGACGCTTTCGCTCGATGACCGTCAGGAGTTGTACGACCACCTTGACAAACTTGACGAGCTCTGGCTGGATACGATCGAGGATAAGCTGGAGGAGATACTACCCGAGGCCTTTGCCGTCGTCAAGGAGGCATGCCGGAGAATGAAGGGCAAGACCTGGACGGCAGGAGGGCAGGAGGTTGTGTGGGATATGGTCCCGTACGACGTGCAGCTTCTGGGCGGTGTTGCGATTCACCGCGGGTCGATTGCGGAAATGAAGACGGGTGAAGGAAAGACCCTCGTCGCTGTCGCGCCCGTTTATCTCAACGCGCTCGTTGGTCGCGGTGTACATCTGGTCACCGTTAACCCGTATCTGGCGCAGCGTGACGCCGAATGGATGGGACCGATCTTCGAGTACCTGGGGCTCAGCGTTGCAGTAATCGATCAGTACGAACCGCATTCAGAAGAAAGACGAGCCGCGTATGCTGCGGACATCACGTACGGCACAAACAACGAATTCGGATTCGATTACCTGCGAGACAACTCGTTCGTTGTTGATCCGAATCAGCTTGTCCAGCGTGGCCACCACTTTGCGATTGTCGACGAAGTCGACTCGGTGCTGATTGACGAGGCGCGTACGCCGCTCATCATATCAGGCCCGGTTCCGCAGGCGGACGAGGATCGGTTTGAAGAGTTGCGGCCGGCCGTTGACAAGTTGGTTTCGGCGCAGAAGAAGCTTGTGGCGCAGTTCGTGGCGGATGCCGAGCGGCTGCTCAAGGAGCGTGATGAGGCCATCGAGAAGGGTGACAAGAAGCTGGCCGGCGAACTTGAATCGGAAGCGGGGCTGTCTCTGCTTCGGGCCAACCGCGGCTTCCAGCGGAATCCGAAACTCCGGAAGCTCCTCGGAGAGCCCGGTGTCGGACCGCTGCTTCAGAAGACCGAGTATTATTATCTCCAGGACAATGCCAAGCACATGCCATTCGTCGACGAAGAGCTGTACTTCGCACTCGACGAAAAGGGCCATGCTCTCGAGATGACCGAGAAAGGTAGATCCTACACGGCAAAGGCCGCCGGTCAGGAGGCCGACCTCTTCGTTCTTCCGGACATTGGCGAGGAGATTGCGAAGTTCGAGACCGACCTTGCCGACAAGCGATCCAATCTGCTGGGCGAGTTGGAGGCGGACACCTCACTGACTGAAGAGAAGCGGCAGCACAAATACGAAAACGACCTGAGCCTTCTGAGGAAGGAGTTTGAGGACAACCGCCGGAATCTATATACAACTTACTCGGACCGCGCAGAACGACTTCATGCAATTGAGCAACTGCTGCGCGCTTATACGTTGTACGAGAAGGACGTAGAGTACATCGTGCAGGATGGAAAGGTCATGATCGTCGATACCCACACCGGTCGCGTGCTGCCGGGTCGACGATACTCCGATGGTCTGCACCAGGCGATTGAGGCCAAGGAGAACGTCAAGGTTCAGGCGGCTACTCAGACGTACGCCACGATTACCCTGCAGAACTATTTCAGGATGTACGATAAGCTTGCCGGGATGACCGGTACGGCTGAAACCGAGGCGGAGGAGTTCCACAAGACCTACAAGATGGAGGTTGTCGTGGTGCCGACCAACGTTCCGATCGCTCGTCAGGACCTGGATGACCTGGTCTTCAAGACCAAGCGTGAGAAGTACAATGCTGTCATCGACAAGATCAGGGAGTACCACGAGAAGGGGCAGCCCGTGCTCGTCGGTACAACTTCCGTGGAGGTCTCCGAAACGGTCAGCAGGATGCTGAAGCGATCCGGAATTCCGCACAACGTGCTGAACGCAAAACGAGACCGCGCCAAACAGGAAGCGCTCATCGTTGCCGAGGCAGGGCAGAAGGGGGCGGTCACGATCGCGACAAATATGGCGGGTCGTGGAACGGACATCAAACTGGCTAAGGGAATTGACGCGCTTGGCGGCCTTGCGATCATTGGCACGGAGCGGCATGAAAGCCGGCGGATCGACCTGCAGTTGCGTGGACGTTCGGGTCGGCAGGGAGATCACGGCGAAAGCCAGTTTTACGTCTCCCTGGAGGACAACCTAATGCGTCTCTTTGCCACGGATCGTGTCGTGAAGGTGATGGACCGGCTCAACCTCGAAGAAGGTGCCGTTATCACGCACCCGTGGGTGAACAAGAGCATCGAGCGTGCGCAGAAGAAGGTCGAGGAGAACAACTTCTCAATACGAAAGCGCCAGCTTGAGTACGACGACGTTCTCAACGCCCAGCGCGAGGTTATTTATGACCGCCGAATGCACGCACTCAAGGGTGAACGGCTTCGCGGAGACTTCCTCGAAATGTTGCGACAGGTGGTGTCTGGAATGGTCGGTACGCACTATGCGGACGGCAATCTCGAGGAAATGCGTGAAGATCTGCTGCGGACGATCTCACTGGATCTGGATATCGAACGAGAAGAGTTTCTGCAGCTCGGCGAGGAGGGAGTCGTCGATAAGGCTGTTGACGCCGCTGTGGCGTTCTACCACGGCAAGCGCAACGCACTTGCCCGGCCGTTCCTGGAGTCGATGAAGCAGATGGTTAATGCGAACCAGGAGAATCGGCCGGATCGCGTGTTCGTCGACTTTACAGATGGCAGAAGGGTCATGCGGGCCGTTGCCGCAGTAGACGATGCGTTGGAGTCACGCGGACAGGAAGTAAACGATGCTCTCGAGAGGGCCGCGCTGCTGTCCTTCATCGACGCCAACTGGACGGAGCACCTTCGCAACCTCGACGAGCTGAAGGAAGGGATCGGGCTCCGAGCGTTCGGGCAGCGTGATCCGCTCATCGAATACAAGATGGAGGCGTTCAAGATGTTCGCCGAGATGATGGAGACAATCGGAGGTGACTTTGTCTCGTTCGTCATGCGCGCGGGTCCGTTGGTCGATGGCCGACGCGGTGACACCGGCCGCCAGGCGGCCGCTCCCAAGCCTCGGATGGACTCACGCAAGGCGCGTTCGATTCATGAAGAAGCGTCTCCGTCGTACGCCGTTACAGGTGGCAATCAGAACGAGGGACGCGATCGCGATCCCACGGCCAAGAGCCAGCCTGTGACCGTGGAGGATCGGGTTGGACGGAATGACCCGTGCCCGTGTGGAAGCGGCAAGAAGTACAAGCACTGTCATGGCGCCTGATTCCGGGAGGCGGCCAGGGTTTTGTCCCCGGCCGCATTCGGCTCTCGTTGATTCAGCCTGGGGCCGGGAGTAACTTCTCGCATCCAGTCGCGGTCTGCCCTTTGCTCAAGTCCCTGCACATATCCGGTTACGCCCTGATCGACAACATCGATGTCGAGTTCGGCTCCGGCCTTAACATTATCACTGGCGAGACCGGAGCGGGCAAGTCGATTCTTCTCGGCGCGCTGAAGCTGATCCTTGGCGGCCGAGCCTCGACGGACATGATCCGGACAGGAGTCTCCAAGGCAGTCGTTGAAGGTGTATTCGTTGTCGACGAAAACGCGTCGGTGCTCCGGCTTCTTGCCGAATACCCGAACGAACACTTCAGCGATCTCATTTTGCGGCGCGAGTTGTCCGATAGCGGAAGCCGGGCATTCGTCAACGACTATCCGGTTCCGGTTTCGGTACTCAAGGAGATCTCGTCCGAGTTGATTGACCTGCATGGACAGCACGATCAACAGTCATTGTTGCGGCGCGAAACGCACCTTGAGCTGCTCGACACGTTCGGTCGCCATCAACCGCTGCTGGATTCCTATTCGCGCCACCTCGCAGCGGTGCGTCGACTGGACGAGGATGTGTCGGAACTGCGGTCTCGGGAGGCTGTGTTGAGACAGACGGAGGAACTGCATGGCTTCCAACTCAACGAGATCGACGCCGTAGATCCGCGTGCCGGAGAGGAGGAATCTCTCGACGAGGAGCTCGGTGTACTTGAAAACGCGGAAAAGCTGCGTGACACGGCGGCCACTGCGTACGAGGAGTTGTACGGTGCGGAAGAGTCGATCCACGATCGGCTATCGACGATCGAGAGACTGGTCGCTGACGCTTCACGACTCGATGGCCGCCTCAGGAATCTCGCCGGTGAATTGCGAAGCGCCGGAATTTCGATCGATGAAGTAGCAAAGGAGCTTGCATCCTACGGCGACGATGTCGCCTCGGACGATGCGCGCCTTGCCGAGATCCGCGAGCGTCTCGGACAGTTTGAATCGCTGAAGCGAAAGTATGGCGGGTCGATTGAGGCCGTGCTCGAGTACCGTAAACGAATAGCCGGCAGCCTTGAGGAGACAGTTGGTCTCGACGACGCCATCCGGTCACTCGAACAAAAGCGATCGCACGCACTCGACGAGCTCTCCCTGGCGGCGAACAAGCTGTCTGCCGCGCGTCGAAAATCGGCGTCCGAGGTTGAGAGAAAGATCGTGGATGAGCTGGAGAGCCTGGGACTCCAGGGATCCCGCTTTTCGGTCTCTTTCGATGGTGATGTCAATGAAGATGGATGGGTGCAGATCGAGGCCGATGGCAAGCGTCAGGCGGTGCGCGCCTTCGCCGATGGAATAGACCGCGTCGAATTCCTGATATCAGCCAATCAGGGTGAGGAGTTGCGCTCGCTCCGAAAGGTGGCCTCCGGCGGCGAAGTAAGCCGCATCATGCTCGCACTCAAACAGATTCTGGCGCAGCGAGAATCCCTGCCGATCCTCGTCTTCGACGAGATCGATGTTGGAATATCGGGCGCAATCGCGCAACGTGTGGCCGAGCGAATGGCGTTCCTCGCCCGGCGCCACCAACTGATCACGATTACCCATCTGCCGCAAATCGCCGCGGCAGGAGATCGCCACTACGTTGTGGAGAAGGAGAAGAAGGGCCAGCGAACGCGAACGGGCATTCGACTTCTGGATCCGGAGGAGAGGGCCGCACAGGTGGCGAGCCTGATCAGCGGACTGGAAGTGACGGAAGCAGGCCTTGCGTCGGCGCGGGAACTGCTGCGCTCGAACCTGAATTGACACTAGAGATCCCCGCAATTCCCGCCGGGACAAATCGACAACTCAAGACGGACGAAATGACTGATTACAAGATCAAGTTTGGTACAGATGGCTGGAGGGCGGTCATCGGAGAAGGGTTCACTTTCGCGAATCTGGAGCTCGTTACGCGGGCAACTGCGCGATGGCTGAAGAAGAACTACGGGAACGCACCACGAGTCGTGATCGGCTATGATACCCGGTTCCTCGGAAAGGAATTTTCCCAGTCCGTTGCGCGCGTCTTTGCGGATGAGGGGATTACCTCGATTCTGTCGTCGACGTTCACGACGACGCCGGCGGTGAGCTGGGCGGCGAAGGAGTTCGGATGCAACGCCGGGATTGTCATCACGGCAAGCCACAATCCTCCCAAATACAGCGGCTTCAAGATCAAGGCGGATTTTGGTGGTCCGGCAACTCCCGAGATGATCGATGCCGTCGAAGATGAACTGTCGGGTGTGGCCATTAAGCCAATCAATTACTCGTTTGAAGACTATGTCGCGGCGGGGCGAGTCGAGCTGAAGGACCTGAGCAGCGAGTTCAAGGCAATGCTGTCGCGGTCGATCGATCTTGAGTCGATAAAGGCGTCGGGAATCCGGATTGCCCATGACGCCATGTTCGGCGCAGGCCAGGGCTTCTTCAGTTCGTTGCTTGACGAAAGTCAGGTTGTTGAACTCCACGCGGACTGGAATCCCGGATTCCACGGCAATGCTCCGGAGCCAATTGAAAAGAACCTTGCGGAACTGGTTGACACGGTGGTTAAGCGGAAGTGCGACGTCGGGATTGCCAACGATGGCGATGCCGACCGCATTGGGATGACGGACGAGAAAGGGGAGTTCGTCAGTTCGCACCTTCTCCTCGCGCTGCTGGTCAAGTACTTGCACACGGAGAAGGGACTCACGGGTGGGATCGTCAAAACCTTCTCGACCACGCACATGCTCGACAAGATGGGCAAGGCTTACGGCCTGCCCGTCGATACCACGAAGATTGGATTCAAGTACATCGCTTCGAAGATTGTGGAGGGTGATGTGCTGGTCGGTGGGGAAGAGTCAGGCGGCATGGCGGTCAAGGGGCACATCCCTGAGCGAGACGGTGTGTACATCGGGTTGCTCATGCTCGAGATGATGGTCCGCCGTGAAAAGAAACTGTCGGAACTGGTGGATGAGCTTTACGATGAGTTCGGTTCGCACTACTGGCATCGAGTGGATGTACACACGACAGAGGCTGCGAAGCAGAAGGTCTTGAAGCGGCTGAAGGAAGACGGCGGATTGACAGCCGTCGACCGGCAGGCAGTTGTCGACTTCCAGACGCTCGACGGTTACAAGCACATCACCGACCACGGCTGGCTTCTCGTTCGACCGTCCGGAACGGAACCAGTACTGCGTGTCTATTCGGAAGCCCAGACCCAGGAGAAGGCTGTCGGTCTTGTCGAGGACGCGATCAAACAGCTTGGAGTTTAGCCTGCCCGGCTTCGGCGTTCGGTGATGTTGCAGTCCGCCGTCGGCGGCACGCAAGGCATCCACCGCACAAAACGATGCGAGACAACGAAAAAGGCCCACTCCGTCTCTACGGGGTGGGCCTTTTCGCACTTTAGAGTGTCTTTACGACGACTCAGGCAGAACTACTTCTTGGTGGTTGCCTTCTTCGTCGCAGCCTTCTTGGCCGTTCGCTTCTTGGCGACTTTCTTCTTCGCGGCCTTCTTAGCGACTTTCTTCTTTGCAGCCTTCTTGGCTGGTCGCTTCTTGGCTACTTTTTTCTTCGCAGCCTTCTTGGCGACTTTCTTCTTTGCAGCCTTCTTGGCTGGTCGCTTCTTGGCTACTTTTTTCTTCGCAGCCTTCTTAGCGACTTTCTTCTTTGCAGCCTTCTTGGCTGGTCGCTTCTTGGCTACTTTCTTTTTGGCTGCCTTCTTGGCAGTCTTCTTTGCGGCAGTCTTCTTAGTAGACTTCTTCGCAGTGGTTTTGGCCATTGAATCCACTCCGTTTGTTAGGAACGTTTACCTTGAATGCACCCCGCTCTCCGGCTACATCGTCTCCGAGATCCACGTCGAAAACTGTCGAGCAACCTTCCGCCATGTCAACGGCACAATCGGGAGTACAGAAAAAAAATACGTCGTTCATTTCGAACATTGCAATTTTTTTCTTGCAATTGTCATCGGCTGCTACCCGATCGTCGCGACACTCGGTCATGCATTAGAGGTCTCGACGAAGACGCGCGGCGTCGACTTGACTGCGTCGGTGACACAACTCAAAGAGCACTTACACTCGTTCTGCTCCCCGCTGCTTGCGGTGCATTCAGTGAACAACCAATAGTCGTACCCTTTTGCAAAAAACTTAAATCGGTCGCACCGTGTCGAGACGCGTCGACCGTTGCTCGAAGTACACAGTCGAGTCGTGCAACACGCCGCATCGAGTATGACTCGACACGCTTTCTCTCACCGTAGTCTTGGCGATGGAGCGACAGATCATCTCGAAGTTGTTCGTGCACATCGGCCCGCTCAACTCGCTCTCCGTCGCTGACATCACGGACATGACCGCGCCGTAACTAACGCGTGTATCTCCCCGCACGCATACCTCCCGCATCTTGCAAAAGTGTGTTATTTCGTTCGTAATGGCCTTTTTGCCACTGTGATCGAAGGCAACGTTTCTGCGTTGCAGACTGGGTCATACGCCCACGTGGCGTAGCGGAAGTGATCGAAACAGAGTAGTCGTCCCCTCGCTTCCTCTACCATTGATGCACTGTCGTCAGCGGTGTGCCGGGTGTCCGGCGCCGAGTCGCCGGCTCCTACATTGCTCGCCATCGAGCAGTGCGCGAAGCGGACTCGAAGGCGCGCATTTTCATCCCCTGTTGCACGCGGAAATTTCTTCTCTTCGCGGGTGCGAGCGAGTCGAGGAGCGGCTCTCGCCAGGCCGACATTGGCGACGCTCCGATGCCGTCGAATGCTTCGACATCTCAATCGCGATTCGCAATCACGACGCGCTTCAGTCGGCGATGCGCAAGGTCGGAGCCGGCGTCACTACCGGCTGGAACGCGAGTTAGAATTTCTTGCAAACCGGTGGTCGGGAGCGTCCGGTTGCTCGCTTCGAATGGCTGTCGGAGACGCGTCGGCGGTACGAGATCCGTCGCGGCGCGGGCATTGTCCTTGTCCGGGTAGCACGCGACTTCCCGTCGATTGCCTCCGACGTTGGATCAGAATGTCCGATCGGATTCCGTATTTTCTGACATCGGGTCCATCGGACCAACAACTTTGACTCACTGCTGCAACCAGCCCTTACTATGATTCTCAAACTCGACATCGTTGACGGAGAATACGCCATCGTCAGGCTGGCTCCGGATGCGCCCATGCCTGCCTGGGCCTCGGGTCATGTGGTATCTGTCACGTGGACCCCGGATCAGTGCTCGGTAATTTGTGACGCCTCGGCTGTACCCGACGCGGAGCAGTCGGAGAAGGGCTGGCGTTGCTTTAAGGTGCACGGCGATCTCGGATTCTCAGCTGTCGGGACCGTCGATGCCATTGCGCAACCGCTGCGCGCTGCACGCATCTCCATCTTTGTCGTATCGACGTTCGACACGGATTACATCTTCGTCCACTCAAAGCAGTTTGACGAAGCCTGTCGTGTTCTCAAGGCTGCCGGCCACATATTGTAGCTCCGGATCGGGTGGCCGGACCGGTCGATTATTAATACGCCGAGCCCGTGGTTTCAAGATGCTCATTATTCAACCGCCGGGTGGACCACCGCCACCGCCATCCTCGCTGGCGAATCCGTGATATCTGCCGGTTGGCTGCGCTGTGCGTTGCGTGCTTCGTCGTATCAGCTGAAAGCAACGCCCAGGATCTCGCGCAGTACCCGCCTTCGGTAAGATGGCGACAGATAGATTCACCGCACTTCAGGATCGTATTCGACTCGCGTATCGAACAGGATGCGCGACGGACGGGGGGGATACTTGACTACATCTACGGTCCCTCTGCCAACACGATGCGCTCAGGAACCCATCGGCTTCGCGTTGTACTGGGAGCCGGAACGACAGCAAACGGATATGTCTCGTTGACGCCGAGACGTTCCGAGTTCGGCAGCCGGCCGTTCTTCCCGGGAGCCAACTCCGGACTCGGGACGGGAGAGTGGTACCAGCTTCTGGCTGTTCATGAGTACCGCCACGCCGTGCAAATCCACTCGATGAACTACGGGGTTTCGAAGTTGATGCAGCTTGCTTTCGGAAACCAGGGCCTGGCCGTCTCAACGAATGCCGCGGCCCCCGGGTGGTTCTGGGAGGGCGATGCCGTTGTCGTCGAAACTGCCTTCACGCGATCGGGTCGAGGACGTATGCCGTCGTTCGATCTGCACGTGAGAGCGCTGCTGAGTGCCGGCATCCGCTATCCCTACGACAAGGCGATGTTCCGTACCTATCGCGACTACTATCCGAACCGCTACGTCCTCGGGTATCTTCTCACGTCGTACGTCAAGCGAACCTATGGCCCGGATGCGTGGGAGCGAATCATCCGTCGCTCCAATCAGCTTGCATTGCTGCCGTTGTCTTTCGACCTCGCCGTGAGGGGAGTCACCGGTCGCAGTACCCGGGGAATCTATAATGACGCAATGGATGAACTCGCCGTCAATTGGGCCCGTGCACGCACGACGCTCCAGGAGACAGACGCGGATGTGCTATTGCCCGCCAACGGCCGCCGATGGACAAACTTTGCGCACCCGACGTGGTTGCCCGATGGTTCGATTCTAACCATCGAGTCAGGTTCGCAGCGAACGGGGGTCCTGTATCGCATCTTTCCTGATGGTTCTGTCGATCGAATCGGATACATCGATCCGGCTGCGTATTTCGGTGGCTTCTCGGCCTCGGGGAGTACGATTGTGTGGAGTCAGACACGGAGTCACCCGCGATGGGGCAATCTTGAGTATTCGGTCTTGATGACCTACGACATTCAGACGCGTCGGTCCCGTGCTCTCACCCATCAATCGTTCTACTTTGTCCCAAGCCTGTCACGAGACGGACAACGCATTGCAGCAGTCGAGTTCCCCCCGGATCGCCAGTGTTCGGTTGTGATACTGGATCGCAACGGCAGGTTGTTGCAGAAGTTTACCAGTCCCGACAATCAGTTCGTGAGCGATGTCGTCTGGCTCGACGAACGCCACCTGGTGATCAACCGACAGAATGCGGATCGCGGAAAGGCCATTTCTGTTGTGGACCTTAATAGCGGTGCTTTCCGCGACGTGCTGCCGGCAACCTTTGTCGATACGTGGAGTCTCGAGACGTCAGGTCGGCATGTGCTCTTTACAACTGCCCGAGGCGGGATCGACCAGATTGCCGCGCTGGATATCGACAGCGGTCAATTGTACGAAGTTGTTACACGGCGCCTCGGCGCATACTACCCGAACGTCTCGTCCGACGGCAAGAAGATTGCCTTCAGCGATTATTCGCCGGGCGGTCTCGGTGTGGCCGTCGCTCAGTTGGATCGATCTCAATGGACCGAGCTGGAGTCCCTGGATAAAAGCGACGATCCGGCCATTGATTTGTTGACAAGGCAGGAGACCCGTGGGGCTCCTGTTGACGTAACAGCCGCTCCGGAGCTGTCCGCCCCGGCAGAACGGTACAACCGGATGCGAGATCTGTTTTCCGTTTATGGTTGGACGCCCGCTGCAGATGAGAACGCACTTGCCTTCGTGATCGGTTCACGCAGTTTGTTGAATACACTGCAGACGCGTGCCGGAGTACTGTACGATCGACACGCATCGACAACAACGGGTTTCGCCGAGGCACGCTACGCCGGCGCCTTTCCAACGATTGCGATGCGTGCCCAATATGGCGGTCGTACAGAATATTACAACGATCAGTCGGGAGCCGAAAGACGATCGAGTTGGATGGAATCCTCGATCTCCGGCTCCGTCGCGGTGCCACTCGCGTTCGACCGCGGCAGCTTCACCAACCGGGTCGCGGTGGAAGCGGGGGTCGCCGCGACAGACGTATGGGATCGGGACACGACATTTCCGTTCGAAAACGGAAACGGACGACTGACGTCGGCTCGGCTTGCGTTTGCCTACTCTTCGCAGTCCGCCCGAGCCGTGAATGATATCCTGTCGCGGTGGCAAAGCGCCACCTTTGTCTCGTATACGGGCACGCTGGACGGATCCGCATATCGAGGAGATCAGCTCTACCTCGCACTTTCGCAGTCGATCCCTGGGATGCGGCCGCAACACGTCTTCCGCATTGTGCTGGAGGGCGAGTTTCAGGAAGCAATCAGCTACCGCTTCGATCGGCAGATCTCGGTGCCCCGCGGATATGCAAG
>JAGQWL010000142.1 GCA_020437385.1 Bacteroidota bacterium | reverse complement strand
TCTGGAGACAGCGAACGTTCTACCGAACGGCCTGCGCCCGTATCAGCTCCGATGCACCAAGACAGGTGATTTCGTCGCAACGCTGTGGCCGTCTCAGGTGATGACGAAACCGATCGGGCTCTTCGACACGGATGCACCGTTGCTGGTTAGTCGTGGCGGCCAATCAGCAGACACACTAATGATTCTTCCGGGCGATCAGCGCCTCGGCCATGAACACGGCAGCGGTCCGCATCCTTTCGGAAGTCGGTTGGCACTGGAGACTGTTGAGGATGGCTTTGTTGTTTCGACGGGTGCGGCGTATGAGTATCGCTACTACGACCTGGACGGTCGATTGCGGCGGGTCGTTCGAATGCCGGGGCGGGACCGCTCAATCGGGCAGGCCGACATAGATGCGTACGCGAGGCAGGAAGCGGAAGAACTACCGCCCGAGCAATTCAACGAAAACTTCGAGCGTTATCGGACAATCGAGACGACGAAGCAATTTCCCGCGTATAGCGAAGTGAAGGTCGACGCGCACGACAATGTGTGGCTACGTCATCACGTTCGGCCGCGAGACAGCGCCCAGCAGTGGGATATCTGTGACCCGAACGGTGTGTTTCACGGAACAGTTGAACTCGAAAAGGACGTGGAAATCACGCAAATCGGGGATGACTTCGTGCTGGGCACGCGCACAAACGACGACGGTGTTCCGCAGATCGTGATGTTCGAGTTGGAGCGTGGCACGTGACGCGCGGTGGATCGTTTGAGACGGGC
Source organism: Bacteroidota bacterium (assembly GCA_020437385.1). Taxonomy (GTDB): domain Bacteria; phylum Bacteroidota; class Rhodothermia; order Rhodothermales; family JABDKH01; genus JAGQWL01. The sequence goes on along the minus strand of JAGQWL010000142.1, from coordinate 3,511 downwards.
GACTTGTCACGCCCCCAACACCTCAACCAACCGATCCACATCCGCCTTCTGCGTCCGGTACTTCGTGATGCACGCGCGGATCGCAGCCTGCTTTCCGCCGAGTACCGTCGACGATACCCACGCGTCTCCTGATCGCACCACGCGCTGCACGATCGCGTCGATCGACGCGCGGTCGGACGGGTCCGTGTGGTTCGCCGGCACAAAACACACAAGTGGCATCGGCGTGTCGTTGAGCACCCGCCATCCGGCATCGGCCAGCCTTTCGCGGAGGTACGCGCCCATGGCGGCTTGGTGCTCGATCGCCTCGCGGTAGCCGTCCCATCCGGCGACCAGCATCGAAAGGAACACCTTCATGCCGATCGCTCGCCGCGACCACTGCAGCGAATGCGAAAACGGATCGACGATGTCGAGTCCGCTGGCGTCACGCGGCATATACGGATTCACCGTCTCGAACGTGCGCGTGAGAATCTTCGGATGGCGCGTGATGTAGACGCCCGCGCCCATCGGGACGGACAGCCACTTGTGTGCGTCGAAGGTGATTGAATCCGCGCGTTCAACACCGGCGATGGCCTTGCGAAGCGTCGGGGAGAACGCGGCGCCGCCGCCCCACGCCGCGTCGACGTGAAACCACAGCCCCTCCGTCCAGGCGATGTCGGCGATCTCGTGCAGCGGATCCACGGCACCGGAGCCAGTGGTCCCCGCAGTCGCGACCACCAGGAAGGGGATCTTCCCTTCCTCGCGATCGGACTGGATCATCCGTGACAGCGCAACGAGGTCCATCCGGTAACGTGCGTCCGTCGGGACGACGCGTATCGCACGTTTGCCGATGCCGCTAACGCGAGCGGCCTTGCGGACGGAGTCGTGGGAATCTGCCGTGATGTACAGCGTCGGTTGGCCGGGGAGTCCGGCCGTGCCAGCCTCCTGATACGCGGGAAGTTTATCCGTCAGCGCCGTAAGCAGCGCGGTATGGTTTGCCTCGGCACCCCCCGAGCAAAACGTCCCGTCGATCGAATCGGCAGAGAGGCCGAATCGAATCCCGAACTGCTGAATCAGGTGGCGCTCCACCTCGGCAGCGAACGGCGAGTGGCTCCATGCTGCGAGCTGCGGATTGAAAGCCGCGACGAGTGCATCCGCCGCGATACCCATGAACGTCGGCGCCGGATTGAACAATCCGTAGTACATCGCGTGCGGCGTGTGGACCTGCGAGTTCGTCAGTGAATCGGCGGCGTAGCGCACCGCCTCGACCGCGTCCATCGGTGTGGCGAACGACTTGGCGGCGAGTTCTTTGCGCAGCGCGTCCGGATCGAGCGGCGGTGTCACGCGAAGGGAATCGACATCGGCGATATATCCCTCGATCACTCGAACAAGTTCGCGCCAGACGGCGTCGCGCTTCTCGGCCGACAGTTCGAGGCCTTCACTGGTTGGCATGGATGTCACGGGCGCTTCGTGCTGATTTGTTTGTACGAAAGAAATCCATCGCGGAACTGTCCCGATACGGATAGTGAACCAACTTTCAAAGTTATCAGTGATCAGTAATCAGTGATCAAAAGACATGGTTCAGGCCATCAGCACTGATAACTGCTCACTGATAACTGCTCACTCAGGCACGGGCTGAAAGTAACCTCAAACGTTATTATCCTCCTCCCCGCCACCGAGATTATCCAGAATCTCCGACGGATCCGGACGGAGGAGCGCGAGGATCGAGTGGTGCGGCACGATCAGGTAGTCCTTCTGCTGATACGTGATCTCAATCGAGTCTTTTCGGATGAAATACGCGTGGTCGCCGATGCGTGCCTGCAGCGGCAAGTACCGAACGGGCGCTTTCGGCTCGGCCCACGGCTCGGCGTCGGAATATTCCGGGTTCGGAATCACGTAGCCGGGTCCGACGCGCACCACCGTCCCGGAATTCACGCGCTCGGATTCGGATACGCTCGCAGGCAATAACAGGCCGGATTTTGTCTGCCGCTCACCGTCGTCCGGCTCGATCAGCACGCGATCCGCTACCATTATGAGGTCGCTCATGGCAAGGCGAAGGTTTTGTTATTCCGTAAAATAGTGAAGTCGGAACAGTGCGCAGCGTGAAACGAGTGAACAGTAATCAGTGAGCAGTTATCAGTCTCTGTCCGAATAGTAATGCCATAGTGGTCATTTTGCGCCGATCGGCTGAACACTGAACACTGATTACTGATCACTGATTACTGATTACTGACAACTTGCCTTACTGCAACCCACAGACGACCACAAGATGACACGTCGCCACCATCTCAGCGCCCTACTTACGCTCGCGCTCCTGCCAAACCTGGCACAAGCGCAGGTCCCCGACATCGGCTCCCGCCTCGAGCTCTTCGTCGACGACTACCTGATCGAGTCGCTGGATGGCGTGGAGCTTGTCATGCACCGGCCGTTCGAGATGCCGTCGGATCATCCGCCGTCGAACGGGCACTACGCGACGATCATCGCCGATACCGTTGCTGGAAAGCCACTGTTCCGCATGTACAACCGCGGGGGCATCTCGGAACACGACGGCGATGACCGCGAGTTCACCGCCTACTTCGAGAGCGACGACGGCATCAACTGGCGGGCACCGTCGCTGGGGGTTTTTGAGGTTGACGGCACAACCGACAACAACATCATCCTCGCGCACGATCCGCCGTTCAGCCACAACTTCTCGCCGTTCCTCGACGCACGCCACGGCGGTCCGGACGATCAGCGATTCAAGGCGCTCGCCGGTACATTGGAAAGCGGATTGCACGCGTTCGTCTCCGGCGACGGCGTGCACTGGAAGAAGCTCCGCGACAAGCCGGTTTTCACGGATGGCATTTTCGATTCGCAGAACGTGTCGTTCTGGTCCGCTGCGGAGGGGATGTACGTCTGCTACTTCCGCACGTGGACGGCTGAAGGGTACACAGGGCTGCGGACGATCAGCAGGACAACATCCGACGACTTCATCAACTGGTCGCCGCCCGTCGCAATGCATCCGAATGACGACGGCGAACACCTGTACACAAGCGGCACCCATCCGTACTTTCGGGCACCGCACCTCTACATCGCGCTCGCGACCAGATTCCAGCCGGACCGTGCGGCGGCGACGGACATCCTGCTGATGACTTCGCGTGGCGGCAATCACTTCGATCGCACGTTCATGGAGGCGTTCATTCCGCCGGGGCTCGACTCGTTGGAGTGGGCCAATCGGGCGAACTATGCGGCGGTCGGCGTGATTCCGACAGGCGAGGCCGAGATGTCCGTGTATGTCCGGGGACGGCGGTATGTCCTTCGAACGGACGGATTTGCTTCGGCGCGGGCAGGGTACAACATGGGCACGCTCACGACGAAGCCGTTTCGCTTTGACGGCAATGCACTTGAGCTGAACGTCGCGACGAGTGCAAGTGGTTTGGTCAAGGACGAAGTACTCGACGAATCCGGCGCTCCGATCGACGGCTTCACGCTCGAGGACGCAGAGGCAATCTTTGCGAACGCGATCCGGCATCGCGTATCATGGAACGGCTCGACG
>JAGQWL010000141.1 GCA_020437385.1 Bacteroidota bacterium | reverse complement strand
TTCATTCTCCCCTTCACTTCTCTTCTGCGCGCACGCAGCAAGAAACTCCTCGTACCACTCCTCCCCGTACTTCCTGACAAGAGGATCTCGCAGAAATTCGGCAACAGCAACTCCAAGCCGACGACCGTTCGAAATTGCCGGCTTGCAGATTGAGATCTCCTCGTAATTTAACACGTCTCCCTCGCCGTGGTTCGACACGCGGATCGGAAACAGGTGACACGAGATCGGCTTCGGGAAATCGATCTCATTCTTGAAGAACGCCTTCTGAAGGCTGCATTTTGCCACTGGTCCCTCGTACGTTACGAAAACGCACTCGGCATCCCCTACACACGATGTAACAAGGTGATTCTTGCCGACTCGTTCCCACACGCCCTTCTGCTCGACAACGTGTATCGCTTCGGGTGAAAGGTACTTCTTCACTTTCGGATACAGTTCTTCGAGCACCTCGCATTCGTCGGGTTCGAGCGGCGCACCGGATGCACCTTGCACGCAGCACGCGCCGTGGCACGCGGCAAGGTTGCACGCGAAGCGCACGTCAGCGATTTCGTCAGAAACGAGAACGTCACGAACTCGAAACATCTCAGGAGGCCTTGAAGCCGGGTCTTGCGGTGGTGGTGGGTTGTGCAAAATACTGAATATCCGGTGATCACACCCATACATTGGTATTGGCAGTGCGTCCACCTTCCCAGGGTACCTCGCGCCAACGCACGGAACAGCTTATCTTGTCGGCATGAGCAGCTTGCAGCCATCTGATCGCGCCTCCCTGATCCCGTCGGCAAACTCCGCGGAAGCAGATTTCGAAAGAAGTCTGCGTCCGGGCTCCATCGGCGAGTTCCTGGGGCAGCCGCAGATCAAGGACAACCTGCGCGTCTTTGTGACGGCGGCTCGCCAGCGCGGCGAACCGCTCGATCATGTGCTGCTTTCGGGCCCGCCCGGTCTCGGAAAAACGACACTGGCTTTTATCATCGCTTCCGAGATGTCCGCTCGCATCACATCCACAAGCGGACCCGTCCTCGACAAGCCGGCAAGCATCGCGGGTTTGCTGACCAACCTGGAACCGGGCGACGTTCTGTTCATCGACGAGATCCATCGGATGTCGCCCGTCGTCGAGGAGTACCTTTATTCGGCGATGGAGGATTACCGGATCGACATCGTGATCGATTCGGGCCCGAACGCCCGCAGTGTGCAGATTGCCGTTCCGCCTTTCACGCTCATCGGCGCGACGACGCGAAAGGGATTGCTGACTGCGCCGCTTCGAGCACGCTTCGGGATCGAGTTCCGATACGACTACTACACTGCCCACGTGCTGGAGCAGATCATCACGCGGTCTGCCGGAATCCTCGGCATCGCCATTGAACGCAACGGAGCCGCCGAGCTTGCCCGACGCAGCCGGGGAACGCCTCGAATCGCCAATCGGCTGCTGCGGCGGACGCGTGACTTTGCGCAGGTCGAGGGCGACGGGACCATCACCCGCGAGATCGCCGACAAGGCGCTGAACGCCCTGAACGTGGATGCAGACGGCCTCGACGACATGGACCTTCGGCTTCTGCGGACGCTTATCGAGAAGTTCTCCGGCGGACCAACCGGGCTCAACACGCTCGCCGTCGCAGTCGGCGAGGAGCCCGGAACGATTGAGGATGTCTACGAGCCGTTCCTCATTATGGAAGGATTCATTCAGCGAACGCCCAGGGGGCGCATCGCCACCGCGCGCGCGTACAAGCACCTGGGCATCGCACCTCCGTCAGAGCCGATGTCGCTCTTCCAGTAGGCGACTTGTTAACACTTGTCTGCTCTCGTAAATTCACCAGCCGAACGCAGCAGAGCCCGCCGGATCAACGATCGAGGCTCTTTGCCTGATGGCTTTGAATTGAAGGTTTCGAAGAGGTGAACCATGCCTTACGTTGTAACAGAACCATGCATCAACTGCAAGCACACGGACTGCGTCGAGGTATGTCCCGTTGATTGCTTCTACCAGGGACCGAACTTCCTCGTCATTCATCCGGACGAGTGCATCGACTGCAACGCATGCGTTCCGGTATGCCCCGTCGAAGCCATCTACGCGGATGATGAGCTCCCCGAAAAGTGGGCGCACTACGCGCAGTGGAATGCCTATCTATCTGAACAGTGGAGCGCGCTCGGCTACAATCTGACCGAAAAGCTCGACCCGCTACCTGACGCCGAAGAGTGGAAGGATCGGGA
>JAGQWL010000140.1 GCA_020437385.1 Bacteroidota bacterium | reverse complement strand
TTCATGATGTCCGCAAGCGGCGCCTTGGTCGAACTGAAATAGGTGACGAGTCGTGTTCGGTCCGGATAGGTGAAACGTGACGGATCGCGATCGTACTCTTTCTGGAGCGCAATGGAATCGGCTGCCGCAGCCGACCATACTGAGTCTTCCATCAGCCGAAAGAGCAAAATCCCGTTGCGAAACTCCTGCATGGTATCGGCAAAATCCTTGTCGCGTTTCTCCAGTGCCGCGACCTCCTTGTCGATTGCGCGTTCACGGAAGTAATCGCGAAGTGCAAGTGCTTTGACTTCCTGCGGACTGTTGTTTCGCATCGCCCGGTACCTGTTCCACTGAATGTCTCGTACGACATCACCCAGGCGGTAGGTGTCCGCACCGATCGTCGCGAGGACGAACTCGGAGTTCGGAACGGCGTCAGCTGCGATCAGGTTCAGTACGGAGTCTGGAGAGACACCTTTGAGAATGTCAAAGAAAGCCAGTGAATCAATGCTCGCCCCGTCTGCCGCCAGTACGGAGTCGGCAAACGCAGCCTCGCCGGCGGACGCCCGTGGGCTCCTGGTTGCCGATGCTTTCAGATCCTCGTACGCCTCGTCGAAAGACGGTCTTTCTACGACATCGTCGAGCCTGATCAGGTGGTAGCCGAAGGGACTGAGCACCGGATGCGTGACACTGCCGACTTCCGTGAGTCCAAAGGCCGCTTCCTTGAGTACCGGGATCAACCTGCTGCCATATCCGATCGTGCCAAGCCTGCCACCCTGTGCACCTGACTGCTTGTCTGCGGAATACGCTGTCGCCAGCGACGCGAAGTCATCGCCCTGCTCGATCCGGTTATACAGTGAATCTGCCAGAATCAATGCCCGTGCAGAATCTGCCGGCGTCTTGCCGGCCGGGGTGATCATGATGTGCGAAATGACGATGTCGTTTGGCGTCGGCTTCCGATCCGTAACCTTGATGATGTGGTAGCCATAGCGAGTCCGGAAAACAGGCGAGATTTCGCCGATCGGCGTCTTGTAGGCCCAGTCTTCGAACTGCGGTACCATGGTTCCCGAGGTGAAGAAACCGAGGAAGCCTCGGTAGCCGAGCGGGCTGGCAGGGTTCTTTGCCGACGGGTCCTCCGAATGTCTGGCGGCAAGGTCACCGAAGTCGACGCCAGCCAGAGCGGAGTCCCTGATGGCGGTGATCTTGTTGTAAACTTCGAGCGTGTCCGCTGGATCGGCGTTTTGAGACGAGCGAAGGAGAATATGGCTCGCCTCGACCATTTCAAGTGAACGTGCGTACAGGTCACGCACGATCGGATCAATAACCTTCTGGCTGATGAGGTATGGCTTCGCGTACTGCGTCCTGTAGGAGTTGAGTTCGGCGGTTATCGAGGAGTCTGCCTCAAGTCCGGCGTTCTTCGCCTCCAGAACTTTGATTCGGTAGTTCACATACCGCTCAAGAAAATCCTCGTACGCCGCCATTGAGTCGGCGGCCGCCACATCCCACGACCCAGATGACCGGGCGTATTCATGCTCGAAGGCCGAGAGGGACAGCGGCTCGCCGTCGATAACCGCGACGGCCGACGGGTTCGCGGGCGTTTGAGTTCCCGATCGGGACGAACTGCAACCGGCAACCAGAAGGACGCTGGAAAGAAGAAGGGGGCTGAGCTTGAAGACTCTTGTCATGTCGCGCAGATCGTGGGCTTCTTAAGATTAAGAGTGTGAACGAAGAACCATTGGGGTTCGAAGGGCGGCTAACGCTGCCAGGGCTCATTCCGCCTGAGCAATGAGTGTCCGGAAGCCTTCAGGCAGTCGCACGCAGTGCCCAAAATCGACCGAACTGCACGCATTCAGGGCCGAGGGGTTCCGTGATTTGCCAAATTTTCGCCGGGGGGAGCAACTTTGCGGCACCTCAGCTGTCGATAAAGAAGACGGACCGGGAATCGGTTGTCGGAGAAGCAGCCAACCGGATTCCCGATCATGCCGGGGGCGAGGCAGCGTATGGGTACCATGCTGTCCGAGAAGGGGGAAGTCGTTTCTACCACATAGAAAGACGAGACGGACGTG
>JAGQWL010000139.1 GCA_020437385.1 Bacteroidota bacterium | reverse complement strand
GAGTGGGACTACTTGATGCCCGGGCCCGGGCGGAGCGTCTTCCGAACACGCTCAGATTCGGAGAAACACGCGCTTTCGATAGAGAAAATAGAGGAAGAACCACTCGACCATGACAAATCCGGCCCACCAGATCATCCGGGCCAGATCATGATTCAGCGGGGCCAGCAGTCCTTTGAGAAAGAAGTCGGTCGTGAACGAGAAATTGATGATGTGCGCGGCCATGTAAATCGTAATCGAGTTCATGCCGATCACGACGAAGAAGAAGGCCCAGGACTTCCATCCACGAACATCAATCACCGCGTAGAAAAGCGCAAGCAGGAGGAGGCTCCAACCACCGGCGTACAACGTGAATGAACTCGTCCAAAGGTTCTTGTTGATCGGGAAGACGAGTCCCCATGTCTTGCCGATGATCAGCAATGCCGCTCCGGCAACCGCGAGATAGAGCGCTTTGCGGGCAGGCGAAATCCTGGACGTGTCACTTCGAAGCAGGTGGCCTGCGAAGATTCCCAGCAGGGCGGTGCCGATTGCAGGAATTGTCGACAGGAGGCCCTCCGGGTCGTGCACGCCGAGGTAGAGTCGACCGGGTAGGAGCATTCGGTCGACGTACGCGACAAGGCTGCCTTCGGTGGTCAGGTTTCCGGCGCCGAATCCGGGCACGGGGATGAGCAGGAGCGCAGCCCAATATCCGAGCAGCAGTCCGAAGAACCAGATCACCTGTGTTCGCAGTTTTGTATTGATGAAAATCAATGCGGCGAACATGTAAGCGAGGCCGATGCGGCCGAGCACGGACGGAAATCGCATCGACTCAAAGGGCACGCGAAAGAGGCCATTGTTGTAGACGATGCCGAGCAGTACGAGGAGCAGGCCGCGACGCACGACGTGCCACATGATCGAGGAACGAGAGTCGCCGCGGTCGAGTCGCTTGCCGACTGAGAACGGGACCGCGACGCCGGCGATAAAAAGGAAGAGCGGAAAGATCATGTCGTAGAACACGAATCCGTTCCATGCGACATGTTCGAGTTGGGTCGACGCCCATACTGCGACGGGCCAGCCAGTCAAGGCGGCGAGTGAATGAAAGATCCCTTCGCCGCCGATTATCCAGAACATATCGAATCCCCGAAGGGCATCGAGGGAGTGTAGTCGCGGCGTGGTGTCCGTTTGCGTCATTTGACGATCCGTTCTTATGGCCCGTGCAGGCAGCGTTGGGCTCAGCCTGAGAGGATAACGCAATTCAATATTGACGCACAAACAAAAATGCCGATGCGTTCGCAAATTGATACATCAGCACGGCAAATCCCCGCAAAGGGCCATTTCTGCGGCATGATTTGAACTTGTCCTGCGCATTCGCGATAGATATAGGTGACGCCGGGGCGTAAAAGACCTTGTGGCAGAGAATCAGGCGTTCCCCGTTCCCCCGTTTCCACTTGCCGAGGACCACCATGAATACCATCAGGAGACTTCTCAACGACAAGGGTGACCAGGTTTGGTCAGTTTCGCCGAGCGCGTCTGTGCTTGACGCAATCAGACTCATGGCGGAGAAGGGAATCGGCGCACTCGTTGTCGCCAACGGCGACCAGCTGCTTGGCGTTATCTCCGAACGCGACTACGCCCGACAGGTCATTTTGAAGGGGCGAGCGTCCAACTCGACCCAGGTCAGCGAAATCATGTCGAGCCCGGTTCACACCGTTGGTCCGGATGATTCAGTTCAGGAGTGTCTGGCCCTCATGACTCAGAAGCGGATTCGTCACCTGCCGGTTGTCGAGCACGGACGCCTCGCGGGCGTGGTTTCGATTGGAGACCTCGTTCGCGTGATCATCGACGAGCAGAAGTTTACGATCGAGCAGCTTACCGCCTACGTCAATTCGTAGATCGCACTATCGCGTAACGTCCTTCCACGCCGCGACGAAGTTGGTCACGACCGCGTCGTGAGAGTAGCGTGATCTGACGGTGTCGCCGCCGGTGGCCGCCAACTGGCTTCGCTTGTTCGGATCCGAGATCAGCGTCTCAAGGGCCGCGGCGAAGTCGGCAGGGTCACCTTCCTTGAAAGCGAGTCCGCCGCCGGTGGCACGTATCAGGAATGGGATCTCTCCGGAATCGGAACCAATCACGGGCGTGCCGCAGGCCATCGCCTCGATGATCACGCGTCCGAATTGCTCTTTCCAGTTCGGTCGCGTTTCGGACGGCACGACGAGCATATCGAACGCACTCAGGTAGACTGGAATCTGGTCGTGAGGGACGTAGCCAAGTTGAAGAACCCGATCGCTGAGCCCAAGCGTGGACGCAAGGGAATTGAACTCGGCTTCGAACGGCCCCTTGCCGACCATCACGAGCTTCCACGGAAGCCGCTCGATTCGTTTGAGTGCATGAAGCAGGTTCGCGAGACCTTTTTCTTCGACGATCCGCCCGACGTATCCGATTGCGACAGTGCCAGCATCGCACCACTCGGACTTCAAGGCATTCGCTGACGCCTGCGGCGAATACATCTCGGGGTCGACGCTTCCGGGGAGGAGGACCGTCTTGCCGGAAAAGCCCTTGTCCCGAAGCACCTGTTCCGCGCTTTCCGAACCCGAGAACGCAACCACTGATTGCCTGAGGACCGAGCGTTCCATTTGTCGGAAAGGAATCGGGTAGCGCTTCTCGATGTTCTGCCAGGTAAAGAATCCGATGGGCTTGCGAAGTGTGCGAGCGTTAGCGCGATAAAGTTGATACGTCGCGGCCGCGTACGGTTCGTGTTGCACGTAAATGGCGTCCGGCTTCGAGGATCGGATGATCGCGCTGAGCGACTTTCGATAGACGTGGAGCGGGATGCTGCCTGGCTTGAGTACCGGCACTTCAATCAGCCGCCCGCTGAACCCGGGCCATCGACCGGCCTTGATCGAACTTGTGTAATCGTTGAGCCAGTTCGAAGGAAGGATGATATCGACTTCCCAGCCCGCCTTCTGTTCAACCGCCGCGAAGAGCTGCTGATTGACGGGCGTGACGCACGCGTGACTGAGTACGAGAAGCTTCATTAGACGTCGGTGCTGTACGTTCCGGCCGGGGGGTAAGACTCTGTTATCGCCGTCATTCGGAAAAAGTATAACCTCGAGTACGGCATTGAATGGCGCGACTCACGGGCGCGTGCGCATGGATCCGGTCACGAGGCTGCTTCAAGTTCGGCGTACGCGCGATGGATTGCCGTCACCGTTCTGTCCACATCTTCCAATGTTGTTGCCCAGCCGGATACGGACACTCGCATACATCGCTTGCCCCTCCACGTTGTTCCGGAGAAGAACGCGTCGCCGGATTCAACGATACAGCGTATCATCGCGTTCGTAAATCGATCGTGGTCATGCTCTGTTGTGCCGGGGCGCGGGTCGCGGAAGCGCAGCAGTCCCTGGTTGATGATGGGTGTCCAGACGATGTCAATTCCGTCGAGCGCTCCAGCCCCCTCGACAATCCGCTTCGCGTAGTCACAGGCGTTGTCGACAAGTTTCGCGATGCCGCTGCGTCCCAGGCTCGCGATTGCCGCATACGTCGCAAAGCCCCTTGCACGCCGCGAATATTCCGGGTTCCAGTCGACCGGATCTCGGGCCACGTCCGAGTGGTCAAGGTAGCTTGCCTTGTGCCCGAACGTTCTGAAGTGCGCGTCACGGTCGCGAACGAATGCGTAGCCACAATCGTAGGGCACATTCAGCCATTTGTGTCCATCAGTTGCCCAGGAGTCGGCCTTTTCTGCACCGGCTGTGAGATGCCGGTAGGTCTCGCTCGCCGATGCCCACAATCCAAATGCGCCGTCGACATGTACCCATGCCTCGTACCGATGTGCGATCGGTATCAATTCATTGAAGTTGTCGAAGGCCCCGGTGTTGAGGTCACCTGCCTGGAGCAGTACGATCGTTGGCCCGGCGTCGGACTGGAGTGCGTGTTCCAGTTGCTCGGGTTCAAGGCCGCTCGGTGTGATCGCGATATCACGCACCTGCTCCGTACCCATGCCAAGAAGGCGGAGCGCGCGTTCAATGGTGCCGTGGCGCTGGTCCGCTGTGACAATCCGAATAGGTGGCGCACCGTAGAGCCCTTTTCGTTCGACGTCCCAGCCGCTTCGAGTGAGCACGGCATTTCGGGCCGCGGCGAGACACGTTACGTGTGCCATCTGGCACCCGGTAACGAACGCGAAGCTGACGTCAGCGGGAAGCCTCAGAATCTCGATCAGCCAACGACCGGCCACCTCTTCGGCGACGGTTGCGGCCGGCGCGACGGCGAACATCCCGGCATTCTGATCCCACGTCGACGTCAGCCAATCGGCCGCTAGCGCCGCAGGGACGGATCCTCCGATGACCCAGCCGAAGAACCGTCCGCCGGCGACACCGTGGAGTCCGCCTTCGACGTCGCGCACCAGTTGCTCGATCACTGCATCGGCGGACGACGGTTCGACCGGGACCGGGCGATCAAGCCTTTCCCGCAACTCGTCGAGGGATGCCGTCGCTCCGACCGGTTCGTCTGGTAGTGCGTCCAGGTACCGGATGGCGGCGTCCCGTGTTTTTTCGAGGAGCGCGTTGTACTGACGTTTCATCTTCCGCGTGTTGGTGGATCACGGAAGTTACGACGTACCGGTTGAATTGGGCCCAGGACAAGCTTGATCGAAAGCCGAGGGAGCTACCGGTTCGGTTCAGGCCTCGATCCCGAGCGTCTTCATCTTCTTCCAGAGGTGGGTTCGGTCGATCCCGAGGGCAACGGCAGTCTCCTGGATCCTTCCGCCATTCTGTTCGAGCGCACGCCTGATGTAGCGTGCCTCAAATCGTTCTCTGGCCTCGCGCAGCGTATCTGCCGTCGAGTCCTCCGTGATGCCCGAATCGCCTGACGCAAGTGCTGCTTCAACGTCCGACACCGAGATCACCCGGTCCTCCGCGAGCACGACGAGGCGCTCCACAACGTTCCGCAGCTCCCGTACATTTCCCGGCCAATCGTATTCGGTGAGGAGCACCATCCCTCCGGGAGCTATGACGCGATTGGGCAATTGATTCTCCCGACTGAACAGGGTTATGTAGTGTTCAACCAGCGCCGGCACGTCTTCCCATCGATGTCGAAGAGCAGGCAACACGATTTCGATGACGGACAAGCGGTAGAAGAGGTCCTTTCGGAAGTTGCCGTTCTCAACTTCGTGTTTCAAGTCCTTGTTGGTTGCCGCAATCAGGCGGATGTCCACCTGGATCGGGCGGTCCGACCCGACGCGCCTGATGGTCCCGGTCTCGATCACGCGCAGCAGCTTCGACTGCGTACCGAGGCTCATCTCGCCGATCTCGTCCAGCAGCAGCGTGCCACCGCTCGCCTCCTCGAATCGACCGATCTGTCGTGCGTGGGCGCCGGTAAACGAACCTTTCTCGTGTCCGAAGAGTGTGCTTTCGACAAGCTCCTCGGGAATGGCGGCGCAGTTCACCGGTACGAATGGCCCGGCGGCCCGTCCGCTTCGATCGTGAATCGCTTTCGCCACGAGTTCTTTTCCCGTTCCCGATTCGCCGTGAATCAGCACCTTGGAGTGAACCTTGGCGGACTTGTCGACGAGTTTGAAGACGCGATCCATCTCGGCGGTCGTGCCGATCATTTTGTATTGCTTTCGCGAGGACAGGATGCTGACTGTCTGTTCTTCCTCGGTTGCATGCGCGTTGAGTGCGGATCGGATCAGGTGAATCGCGCGCTCGGGGTCGACGGGTTTCTGGATGTAGTCGAAGGCGCCGAGCCGCGTTGCTTCGACTGCTTTCTCGATGTTGTCCATTCCGGAGATAACGATCGAGGGGATGTTCGGATACTCCATCATCATCTGCCGGAGAAGCTGGATCCCGTCGATTCGCGGCATGTGCAGGTCGATCAGGGCGAGGTGGACGCCGCCGGCGTCGAGCGCCCGAATCGCCTCCACGCCATCGGATGCCTCGGATACCTGGAAGTGTTCGTGTTCCAGCAGCTCGCGGAGCAGTTCGCGATGATCCGTGGAGTCGTCAACCACAAGGATATGATTTGTCGCGGATGTCATGGTTGTTCAGCGCGCTCCGGGAGGGTGCCGCATTCTGTTGGGCGTAAGGATCTTGCACAACAACAAACGAAGTGCCGACGCGGACTCCGGTCAAGATAGGTGCACCGGAGTCGTCGAAACCCAACAAACCGCGAACAGCGATGTGGGATTATTGCAACATGGAGGAGGGTACTCTGTGGCGCAGCCTTCGAGCATCCGAATCGCCCAAAACAAAAAGGGAAAGCCTCTTTCGGAAGCTTTCCCTCTAAGTCGAACGCACGCGTGTACCCG
>JAGQWL010000138.1 GCA_020437385.1 Bacteroidota bacterium | reverse complement strand
AGGGCAAGTGTAAACACGTAGTCGTTCGCGAACGGATTGTCGAGACTCAGCGAACCGACCTCGAGCGTGTGCCCGAATCCTCCCGCGACAAAGATGCGATCCGCCGAGTCGACGGCCACTGCCTCTGCCCGCTCATCGTCGTCGCCCGAAATCTGGACCACCCACTCGATGCTACCGCTCGGCGAATACCTCGCCACGAATGCGTCCAGCTCGTCGGATGCCGTCAGCGTTGTTCCACTGAAGTCGGCGGTATCGTCGAAATAGCCAGTGACAACGACTCCGCCGTCGCTCGTAATTGCGACATCAGTCCCTACATCGTCGTACGCATCGGCGGCTCCGGCCTGGCGTACCCAGAGCATCGTACCGGTTGAGTCGTACAGGGCCACGAAGATGTCGGCATCCTCGGACGTAGAAAGTGTTGTGCCGTTGAAATCCGCCGAGCCTCGGAAATAGCCCGTCACAGCAATGCGGTCGCCTGATTCGGAAATGCCGACCCCGAGCCCACCGTCGTCATCGGGTCCTCCGGCGCGCAATGCCCATTGCACCGCGCCGTCCTTGCTGAAGCGGACGAGGAAGATGTCGTCTTGTCCGGTCGATTGAAGCGTCGTGACACCGAACTGGGCACTTGACTGAAAGTATCCGGTCGCGACTGCGAATCCGTTAGTATCAACTGCCATCGCCGTTCCCTGGTCGTTGTCGGGTCCGCCGACGAGCGTAAGCCAGCGTAGCGTTCCATCGGGTTCGAACAGGGCCAGGAACGGGTCCGTGAAACCGGCATTGACGGTTGTGTCGCCGAATGTCGTTTCGTACCCCACGGTTCCGGCGACGTAGACTCCTTTCGAGGTCGCGGCGATGCCGGAGGCGCGGTCATTTGACGGCCCGCCCGCTCCAAGGGCCCACGTAAATCCGGGAGTCTGCGCCTGTGCGGCGCCAGAAGTAATGGCAAGCGAGAGAATCAGGCAGCGCAGCATGACGACACCTCAACCGAACAATGCGGAGGGCCCGCGCCTGCGAATCGGCCGAGGGACACCTCACCGTATCAGTCAAGGACTGGAATCTTTGCGACCCCGTTCGACGGAATTCAGAGGTGTTCCACGACCGCTTCTTCCCGTTTTCGCCGTAGGATCGATACTGCCATCTAGCGTGACACAACCAGTTTTCGACTATTGCAATTGTTGCTTGACGAGCAGACTGAAACGAGGTACACACCGGTAGGTAGTGCCGACACGTCGACGGCAGTTCGACCTTCTCCGTTATGGAGATCGTCTCTTGATGCAACGCTACGACCGAGCATGTCAAACACGCGGATCTGAGCTGACTCACTGGTGCCGATGTCACCCTGAAGAAGCACTATTCCAGACGCCGGATTGGGATAGAGATCGAATGACCTCGCTGGCGGCACCTCTTCCTCTATCGAGGTTGAAAGCTCGGAAAGTCTGAATACGTACACTTCTCCTGTATCCTCGAACTCTGCAGTGTTGCGAAAGGATGCGGACACGGCTAGGAAGTCTCCATCCGCCGCGGAAACATATCCGAATCCGCCGTCATCTGTTTCGATCCCTATGTCGACGGCGTTCGGATTCTTGATGGCATTTGCGATTTGCCACCCGTTTGGCGAATCGGTCATGAGATAGAGTGTGGATTCGTACCAGGTTGAGGAGCCAGCCGACACCTCCTGTTCATCGCGTACCAGTAGCGAATCGCCTAGCCACTTCAGCGACAGAAATCGGTTATCAGACTCAGGAATTCTTATCGTGTCCGAGAGGCTCCAGACTGTATCTGCACGTGAGTACAGATACGTCTTGCCTCCCGAATACGAGTGAATTGCCAGATCAGTACTCCCGCACGCAACGATTCGACCAAACTGGTCTCCCTCTTCCAGGTCGGACGGATAGATCCTCTGTTCGAGAACGTAGTCACCAGTTGTTTCCCGGCGATAGACGTAAACGCTTCCTGCTTGATTGCCAACGATCGGGTCGCGTGGGGCGCCAAACACAAGGCGATCTTTGAAAGAGCATGCGAACGTGAAACCGTCTGGTACCGTTGGGGCCGGACTGATCGTCTGCGTAAGCGACCACTCCGTACCCGATAGCCGGAAGATCTCAACATATCCTGTACTAAACATTGTCGCGCTGACAGAGGTTGACACGACAAGGAGTGAGTCTGAAATCAAGTCGTACGATCTGCCCGAACCCTGAGGAAGGACTTGAAGGTTTGGCAGCTCGATACCGGTTCCAGCGATCCAGTTCCCATTTGGTTTTGTATACGAAACTATTCTTCCGCCAGTAAGGGCTACGAGCGAATCAGCGCGGACGTACTGTATATCGATCTTTCCGCCTTCCTCGTCCGCCAACAACGTATCGACTGCCACCCATCCGTTCTCGTTCAGGTCGAAGACGATAACTCCGTGATGGTTTGTTCCGACCCACAGGTCACCCTTTGCAAACGCAAGTTGTGCCCCCAAGCCGTAGTCTCGATCACCTGCATTCGGCACCAACCGAGTCATCGGTTGCTGCGCAAATGCGCCTGGTGCGGAAATGACCGCTAGCACAACGAGTGCAGCAATATGTTTTCCCATGGCTCGTTCAGTTAGGCAAGTTGGTTTCGACCATCGGCCGCCGCGGCCAATGCCTACGGGAGGGTATTCAATTTCCACTGGAGGCAAAAGGCATTTGCAATTCCATGTTCAGGACGTTGCGTTCTTGCAACATCCACGCGGGCCCAGGCTCATGGCTGTCGGCCTAGATCGCGGCACGAAACGCCTCCATCGCCCGGTCGATGTCCTGCTCGTCGTTGTAGATGTGCGTCGAGAAGCGGACCGCGTTGTAGTTCGTCGCATTCAACCCTGGCTCCTCACAGTAGGCGTACGTGCCCTGCGTGCTCTTGATCTGAATGTTGT
>JAGQWL010000137.1 GCA_020437385.1 Bacteroidota bacterium | reverse complement strand
GGCGATCCGCGTGCCGTCGGGTGACCACGCCGGAACGCGGTAGTCACCGTCGGCGCCCAGCCGGGTCGGAGTGTCGCTGTCGATGGGCCGCACATGAAGCGACGTGGGCGAACCGTTGCCTCCGTCCCACACGTAGGCAACACGTTTGCCGTCAGTGCTGATGGCGGGGTCGAGTTCGCGCCCGTGCAGCGTCGTAAAGGGGATCGGCTGTGCATCCGGAATTCCGCGGACGTCCGATTGCGCGCGGACGACAACAAAGGCGACCGTAATCACCATCAGCAGGACCGCTACGGCAGCGATGAGTGCTTGTATTCTTTTTATCGGCAGTCCGCTCCGGCCCGCCAACGTCGAGCCGTTGTTGAGTCGCAGCCCTGCCAGGGTGACGTCGACATTGCTCTCGACCGACGCCACGAGTCGGTACCCCGATTTGGGCACCGTCTGGATGTAGCGGGGGCGCGTTGCCGTGTCGCCGAGCGCACGCCGAAGCTTCGAGACGGCCTGAGTCAGCGATTCATCTCCCACATCGCTGTCCGGCCAGATCTGGTCGATCAGTCGCTCGCGCTTCACAACCTGTCCGTGCTGCTCGGCGAGCAGGCCCAGCAGACGCGTGAGCAACGGCTCAAGCTTGACCGATCTGCCGTCCGCGATCAGCTCGTGACTGGATGGGTCAACCACGTAGTGCCCGACCCTGAACGGGGCGTCGAGGATGCCGTCGGATACGCCGGTATGCTGTTCTGTGGATAAATCGGCCAAAACGAGCTGACTTTGTGGTCTTTCGCAACCTTTTCTTCAGGACTTACCGTTGAGGGACCGGTATGCTCCCACGCCGGGATGGTTCGCGGACAATGCCTGACTGGTTCGCGCGCAACGCCTGACTGGTTCGCGCACAACGCCGGGCTGGTTCGCGCACAACGCCCGGCTGATTCGCGCACAACGCCCGGCTGATCTGCAGACAATGCCTCGCTGATCTGCAGACACTGCCTCGCTGGATTGCAAACAACGGCAGACCGACTGGCGAACTGCCGCGAGTGGGTACCGACCCGCCGGGCACAATTTTTTACACTAAACGCGGGTGGGATGAAGATCTTCCGGATGGGCACGGCGTGCCCGAGTACACGACGCCGGTCGTTCAGATTGGGCGCGGCATTCTTATTGATTCTGGGATGCGAAGTTGTGTCCCTTGATGTCCAGGCGCAGACGCGCGTATTGTACGACGGTCGGCTTTTTGATCAAGGCGTCACGATGACGGAACGGAGTCCGTTCGCTGACTCGACGCTTGATCTGATGCGGCCGATGCTCGGCAAGTGGCAGGTTCGCGAAACGACGTGGGCGGGCGGGTCGGAGGCCGTGAGGCACGGCACCGCCGCGATTACGTACATGAATCGCGGCTATTCGTACATGGAGCGCCTGCATCTTGATAGCAGAGATGCGGACGGCGAGGGCAATGACGAAAATGACGACAATGATGTGAGCGACAGCATCGATCGCATCTCGTTCCTGACGTACCAGGCCGCCAACACACAGTGGATGCTCGGCGTCGCGGATAGCTGGACCGAAACCGTTGAGCTCTTCAACGGACACTCCCGTGATCGTTCACTCGTCCTTACAAACGCTTCCCGACGTCGCGGTGGACCGTTCGTGGTGATGACGCGCGTGACCTATCGGATGGTCGGCGACCGGGCGTTCGAGGTTACGTCCGAGGTGTCAACGGACTTCGGTGCGACGTGGAAGCCCGAAATGCGCCGCGACTACGAGCGGGCAACCGATGACGTCGCATTTGCGGCGATCCGCGCGGACTTCGGCAGGCCGTCGCCGGACCGAGCGCCCGAGTCTGCAGCGTTCGACTTTCTGATCGGCAAATGGAATGCGATCCAGGAGCTTCGAACGGCGGCCGAGCCCATCCGCTTTCGATCGGACGCGACGGCTGTGTATACCCTTGGCGGCCGTGGTGTGCTCGAGTTCAGCTGGTACGACGTGGATCCGAACCTGCCGGACGCGGCAACGACGATCGTTCGCATCTACAACTCGGCCGAAAGGAGGTGGGAATCACTTTATCACACCAACCGCGGCAACGGCATGCTGGACTTCGGAGGAAACAAGGAAGGCGACGAGGTCATCCTGCACCTGTTCGACACGAACCGTCGGGACAACATTTCGCGCTTTGTGTTTCACTCGATCGCCGACAATACGTACGCCTGGTATTCCGAGCTCAGCTCGGATGCCGGCAAGTCGTTTCGGACGAACTGGTCGATCGAGTTCGAGCGTGCGGACGACTAGTCCTTCGGGTTGTCGACCCTGAACACCGTCAATCCGTGGAGGCTCTTGGTCTGCATCGGGAAGAAGAGGCTGACGATGTATCCGATCACGATACACGAGATGATTGCCACACCCGTGTAGAGCAGCACGTGGATGTCGGTATACGCGCGCACGGCCAGCGTGACGAAGATGCTTCCAACAATGCCGACGAGCGCGCCCTGCCAGTTCGCACGTCGCGTGAACATGCCGAGGGTGTACACGCCTCCGAATCCGCCGCCCAGCAATCCTGTCAACATGATGAAGGTGTCCCAGAGCGACGGCAGGCTGTAGCGACTGAGAACCAGGGCGAACACCGTTCCGAACACTCCGGTGGCAACGGTGATCCACTTCGCAAGCCGGAGCGCCGCCTTGTCTGTCAGGCTTTGTTTGAACCGCTTGATGAAATCGACGACCACAATTGTCGAAACGCTGTTCATGCTGGAGTCAAGCGTCGACATCGAAGCGGCAAATAGCGCTGCGATGATGAGCCCGGCAACGCCTGCGGGAAGCTCGGATGCAATGAAGAACGGGAATGTCGCGTCGAGGTCGAGCAGCGGACTCAGCTTGGCCGGATTCATCTTGTAAAATCCGTACAGTGCCGTGCCCAGCGTGAAGAACAGCACGCTTCCCGGGATGACAATGAGGCCGAGTGTCCAAACGGAGAAGCCGGCTTCCTTGGCGCTCTTCGTCGAGAGCACGCGCTGTACCATGACCTGATCGCGTGGCCACGTGATCGTGTCGGCGGTTGACAGAATCAGGAAGAGCCAGACTGTCGGGATGGTGAGGTCGAGTCGCCAGTCGAACATGTGCATCTTCGAATCCGCGGAGGCGACTGAAAGGAGTTGTCCGACGCCGCCGTTCGTGTCGGCGATGATGATGATCAGGCAGAGCAGTGCGCCACCGAGCAGTACGACGACCTGAACAACATCCGTCCAGATGACGGCCTTGATCCCGCCGAGCACCGTGTAGATCGTTGCAATCAGCCCCATGAACACGATGCTGGTGACAACGTCGACGCCGGTCACGGCGGAAAGCGCAAGGGCGGGCAGGAAGAGCACGACGCTCATCCGCGCCCCGAGCTGGTAGACGATGGCGAGGATGCTGCCCATCAGTCGGATCGACGTGTGGAAACGCATCTCGAGGTATTCGTAGGTCGAGGTCAGGCTGAGCCTTCGGATCAGCGGCACGATGACGATTGCGACGGGGATAATCGCGAGGGTGCCGACCACGTTCTGCGTCAGGTAGAGCCAATCCGTCGCGTATGATTTTGCCGGTATGGCCATGAACGAGATCGCGCTGGTGCCGGTCGCGTAGAGCGAGAACCCGACCGCCCACCAGGGCATTTTGCGACCGCCGACAAAGAAGTCATCCGTCCCGTTCTCTTTGCGCGAGAAGTAAAACCCGATGATAATCATTGCCATGAGGTAGGCAATGACCATCGCGTAATCGAGCAGGTAGAACGGCCGCTTGCCGACATCGAACTCGGCGCGGGAGATCCGCATCGTCTGACCACCGTCGACGACCCGGGCGACGAGAACTGTTTTGCCGTCGACCGTTGCGTAACTCTCGCGGGCCGGGACGTCCCAGTGTCCGACATCCGACCACTCGTTCGAGATCGTGCTGTAGGCGACGAGTTCCTGGCGTTCGGAGCCGTTTGCGTTCTCCGGTGCGAAGACACCGATGTGCGCCTGGCCCATGGCGAACGCCGCAAAGGCGCGAATGCCAGTTGGAGGCGCGGCCTTCTCGCTCCATCCGCTCTCATCGTGCCGGTAAAGGGCGGACGACCCGCCGTTGAGCGGCGTGACAAGCGCGTAGAGTCCGCCATTCTGTACGGCAAGATTCAGTCGGCCGGCCGACGGGATCGGCAGCGCTTCCATCTCGGCCCACGATGAAAGCGTGGCGATGGCGTTCAGCGAGTACGTTACGACGGTGTTCGGTCGAGCCGGATCGTAGCCGGAGACGACGATCGATCCGCCCTGGACGGCTGCCGCCGGATGTTCCAGTTGGATCGGGAGCGCTGTCAGCTCCTGGACGTTGACGGTCGTGCCGGTACGCGTCAAGAGGGAGGCCGCGTCTGACCATCCGGTGTCGGTCCGGCCGCCGGCAACGAAGAGCGCATTGCCGCTGATGACCGTCGCAGCGTCCGGTCGAACCGCTGTCGCGAGGTCGTCGACGCGCGACCACGCGTTGTTGTCGAGCAGCCATCCGCTGGTCGACCAGCTTGAGCTGTCTCCCGGCGTCGCGTAGCCGCCAAGGACGACAGGGTCACCATCGATCGCACCCGGCAGCGGATTCTGAAGGACGGCCGGCAGTTCGGGCAGCTCCGGGGCATTGACGTGCACAAGGTTCTGCGCGGTCAGCGACTGCGACAATGCCAGGGTCAGGAGAAGGGCGACGATTCTGCTCACGGTGCTCACAGGGTGCTGACGATGCTGATTTGCCGTCAATATCGGCAATTGCCCCCGGTTGCGCTACGATGCCGCCTTTTCGTCCCAATACGTAAACGCCGCACGTGTCCGACCGTCACAAACACGTACTTCGCTCATCGTCGCAGGTATCGATTATCGGAGAAGCACGATGCTTCGCGTTTCAGAATAGCGGGCGGCCGTCATTCGAACGAAATAGGTTCCGGCGGGCAATCGCGACGCATCAAGTGAAATAGAATGTCGGCCGGCGGGTTGATCGGAGTCCAGTAGTTCCAGGACTTCTCTTCCCAGAAGATTGTAGACCACTATCTCGACGCGCTCGGATTCAGGCAACTCGAAGGCCAGCGTCGCGGTATCCGAAAACGGGTTCGGCCACGGCGCGGAGAGTGCGTATTCCGTCGGCAACGAATCGGTGCTTTCGAGCGCTACGTTGGTCCCGATGACGAGCTCCGCTCCGAGCTCCGATTCGTACACGAATGCCTGAAGTCCGTCGGGGAAATTCTCGACGCTGAAGGTTCCTGTGGAGCCGCTGTCGGCCGCTACGATAAGAAAACGGTCTCCGTCTGCAGGCACGAACGAATCGGCAAACGTAACATTCAGCGTTCCGGAAAGGTCGGCTCGTTGGGCAACGTGGATCTGGTCGTGGTCGACCCCTGGTTCGTATCCGCCGATCTCGATGTTGAAAGTGGAGCCGGCAATCGGCCCGGAGAGATTGCCGCCGATGTTCAGTGTTCCGTACGACGACCCCGGACTAAAGGTCGCACCGTTGTTCACGATCGTTGCGCCACCGAAACTGACGGTTCCGTTGCCGCTAAACATGACACCGTCCTGAAACGTTCGAGTGTGTGACGCGAATGATAGCCCCGCGCCTTCCGCCACGTAGTACGAACCTGTGTCGACGCAGCTGCTCTGCAGGTTCATCGCGAGATTGCCGATTTCGACGCGGATCTCCCCGTCGTTATTGAACGGTGCGAACGGGAGGCTGACGACCGTCGTCCCGGTTCCGGCCGTCTTCTTTATGAGGCCCTGATTCGTGAACGTCAACGATCCGTTCGAGCGCGTCCATGCTGCGTCGGTCTGGATATCGATCGTGCCCTCGGGATGGTTGACGAAGGTGCCCCCGATGTGTGCGTTCATATTGCCGGTGCCCGTCCAGGTCATCGTACCGAAGTTGTTGTACGTGCCGTTGGCGAATCGCTTTTCCGCATCGCCGGACAAGTTGCTCGGCCCTTTCAGGTTGATGATACCGGCGCCGCCGTTCCGGTCTCCGAGACTTCCGGCAGTCCAGGTGAGTGTTCCGTTGATGTCGATCTCGGCTGCCCCGCCGATGGCACCTCCGCTGAGTGTGACATCCGAAAGCGTGGTCGAGCGCGAGACATCCGTAAACCGCAGCGACCCGCCGAGCGCTGCAACGGTGCCGTTCGATGACGCACTTCCGAATCGAACGTCGTCGCCATATACTTCCAGAGTGCCGTCACCCGTCACGGTCGATCCCTCGCCGAATACATAGTCGGCCTGGATGAGTTGCAACGTTGCGCCCGCCTTGACCTCGAATGTGCCGTCGCCACCGGTTGCGAATGCCGAAATTCCGTTCGCGAGCTGAAGGGTTCCTTGCTCGACTACGAAGAGCCCGTTGTTGACGATGGCTCCAAATGGGTAGTAGACGAACGTCGTGCCGCTGTTTCCTGTCCGTCGAATCTCGCCATCATTGATCCAGTCCAACGTACCGTTGGTTCGGGTCAGCTGGGCTTCCGCCGCAATCGTCGTGGTTGCCCCAATACCGTTCCGCCAGATTGTTGGCCATGCAACACTGATGTTGCCGTCACCTTCCCACAGCGTCGCGCCGCTCGATATAATGTCCCGGCCGCGTAGCGTCTTCACGTCGGAGCCGAGTATGTGCATCCCCGCACCCAAGGCAATGTACACCGCCGCCGAGTCGGCGAAATTCCGACCGTTTAGCGTGCCGCCGCTCCAGATCAACGAGTCCGTTACCGTAACCGAACCGTTCCCGTCGAGGCTCCCCCCGGACATCTCGATCCGTGAAACGGTGACATTCTCATCCAGAGTCGGATTGCCCGAGCTGATGATTGCGGTGTCCCCGTCATCCGGGACCCCGGTGGGTGACCAGGACCCTGCGGCACTCCACGAGGAAGTGGCTCCAACGAAGGTATAGGTGACCTGCGCGTTCGCCGATGGCATTGATACCGCCAATAGCACAATAAGGGGGAGAAATACGCCTTTCATGGTATTAGGGGGTGATTCGTGGGTTGGAAGCGACCGTGATAACAGGTCATTCGCGGAAATCCGTCCATTAGGATCACACCGCGCCGTATTTGCTATCTTTCTGCAGCCCGATTGCCTATGTCCGACCAACCGCGAACAACAGTCCTCATTGCAGGCGTCCGCAACGGCGACCGCCAGGCCGTGGATGCCCTCTTTGCGCGTGTCTACGACCAGCTTCGTGTCATCGCGCACGCGAGGCTGAAGCGGAGAGGCGGCGGCGAGACGCTGAACACGACTGCTCTCGTGCATGAGGCCTACATCAAGCTGACGTCGGGCGAGACACTCACGCTCGAGGACCGGCTGCACTTCTTCGCACTCAGCGCCCGCGCGATGCGGTTCGTGCTGATCGGGTACGCGCGCGAACGAAACGCGCAGAAGCGCGGCGGCGGCGTGATCCCTGTCACGCTCAACGAAGAACTCGTCGCGTCAAACGACCGTGCGGAAATCGAGGCGACGAACCTGCTGAGCATCGACGACGCTCTGAACCAGCTCACACAGGTGAGTCCGCGGCTCGCCGAAGTTGTCGAACTCCGATTTTTCGGCGGACTCACCTACGAAGAGATTGCCGAGCTGACCGGTCGTTCCGTTCCGACCGTCAAGCGCGACTGGAGCCGCGCGCGGGCATGGCTCTATGACGCGCTGAACGATTCCGAAAACACGGATCGCGCGAACTAGCGTGTGCCACTCAGATTCCCACGTCATGATTCGATTCTCCAAGGCGGCTGTCGTCGCGGCCTTCGTCGTCGTTCTCGCCGGCTGCAGTTCACGGTCCGGCAACCAGCAGCTAACGGCGACCGCCATTGATGGCGTCAGCTTCCGCGACATCGGTCCCGGCAACCGGCAGCTCGAACTCATCAACGCCGTCGTTCTCGATCCGGAAGCCGGAATCGACGCGCGGATCGTCCAGACCACCGCGCAGGAGCGCAACGCGATTGCCGTCGTGTTTCAACCGTCGACGGGCGAGACGTCGTACCTGCGAATGCCCGGGGCCGATGGCGCACGCGCCATCTCCAACATCGACGGCGAAATCTTCATCGGTACGTACCTGAAGGGTCAGGTCTTCCACTGGAACCCCGGAATGGACGAGCCGCAGGGATTCGACCTCCCGCGGCCGGGCAAGGATCGGCAGGAGTTCGTCTTCAGCGTCGACAAGGGAAGTGACGGCTACTATTACGCCGGCACGTGGCCCGAAGGTGACCTGATGCGGCTCGATCTCGATAGTGGTGCGATCGACAACCTTGGTGCAATGACCGACGACCCGCCGCGCGAATATTACCTCCGTCACATCCTGCCGGATTTTCCCGGCAAGCTGTACCTGTCGTACGCGACGGAGGTGGCGTTCAAGGAATACGACCTCGCGACGGGTGAAGCGACGGACATCCTCCCGGCTGCGTATCGTGACCGCCAGTGGGTTTCGCACGCCGCGCGGTTCCGCGATCTCATTGTTGTTCTCGTCGACTCTCCGTCGACCCTGCTCTTCATCGATCCGAAGTCGCACAAACTCGTCCGCGCCGTCGACTTCTCCGAGGGCCGGATCTATCAGCACAACTACCGTTCGCTGCTTCCGGTCGATCGGTTCGTCTATTTCGGGACGATCGATGACGACAAGCTTTTCCGATACGATTTCGACAACAACCGCGTTGAGGCGGTCAAGGAGGGAATCGGGCATCCGATCGGACTCGCCGCGGATCATTACCTGTTCACCGTCACGCGCCTCGGGCTGTATTCGGTGTACGATATCGAATCGGATTCCGTCGTCGTTCAGCGGCAGGGCGACTTTGAGGGCGACGGAATGGTCGTCCACACGCTTGCCGAGGGTCCGGATGCCACGATCATCGGCGGATCCTACATCAACCAGGGCTTCTTTCGATACGACCCCTACGGCGGTTCGCTGTTTTCGCCGGGCAGGGCGGTGGAGTTCCCCGGCCAGATTGACAACATGGTCACGGCTCCCGACGGCAGGATCTTTATCGGCCACTATACGAAGGCGCGCTTTTCGGTTTACGACCCTTCGGTCGCGTGGAATCCCGGAAACGAGGAATCAAGCAATCCGCGCATTATCGGCAGCGCCCATGAAACGCAGGATCGCGTACCGGACGGCGTGCTCGGACCTGACGGTCGTATCTACTTCGGCACGAAACCGGAATATGGGAAGGTTGGTGGGGCACTCGTGATTGTCGATCCGTCCACTCTCGAGCTCGACGTGCATCGAAACGTCGTGCAGGACCAGTCGGTCTATGCGTTGGTGTCAGACGGCGATCGGTATGTCTACGCCTCGACATCGGTGCGAGGTGGGCTCGGCTCTCGCGAAGTTGCGAAGGAATCAAAACTTTTCAAGTGGGATACGCGTGAGCAGCGAAAGGTGTGGGAGCACACGGTTGTCCCGAACGCCTATGAAATCTGGGGACTCGACTGGGCGGATGGTCAGACCCTCGTCGGCGCGGCCGATTCCGTAATGTTTCTTTACGACGTAACGACCGATTCCGTCACGGCCACGAGGACGGTCGCGCCTGAGGAGGTCAAGAAGGTCGTGACATCTTCCGACGGTTGGATCTACGCGATGACCGAGCAGCGATTGCTTCGCGTCTCGAAAGATCTTGCCGACGTGCAGGTGATCGATGTCGACGAGGGTTATTGGGACAGCATGGTCGAGATGGCGGCCGGAAGGTTGTTCGTGGGCAGGGGTGAGCGGATCCTCGAGGTCGTACGGCGCGATGCCCCAACTCGCGAATGATTGTCGTTGAAAAAAAAAAAAAATCGATT
>JAGQWL010000136.1 GCA_020437385.1 Bacteroidota bacterium | reverse complement strand
GCGCCCCTTGTAGCCGACTCCGCGGCACGTCTTGCAGTTCGGATCGTCACCCGAATGATAAAACGTCGTGCTCTCGATCTCGCGGTCCGTGTACCCGAGCTCCTGGAGGAGGACCGGATCGGGATTGTGGTCAATTCGCTTGCATTCCGGGCATAACTTTCGAAGCAGTCGCTGCGCAACGATCAGGTTGATCGCGTACGCAATCAGGAAGAGTTCGATGCCCATCTTGTAGAGTCGCGAGATCGCGCTCGGGGCATCGTTCGTGTGCAGCGTCGAAAACGTCAGGTGACCCGTGTTGGCGAGTTTGATCGCGAGCTCGGCCGTCGGTTTGTCACGCATCTCCCCGACCATCACGATGTCCGGGTCGTGACGCAGAATGGCACGCATGGCGCCTTCGAGGTCGAGTCGCGTGCCGAGCTTGATCTGCCGCACGCCGTTGATCACGTATTCGACGGGATCTTCGACGGTCAGCACGTTGACCTGCGGGCGGATGACCTGATGAAGCGCGGCAACCAGCGTGGTGCTCTTGCCGGACCCGGTCGGCCCCGTCATGATGACCATGCCGTTCGGCCGTTTGATCGCCTGCTGGTATCGCTTGAGGGCGCCTTCCAACAATCCGATCGAGCTGAGATCGGAAAAAACGTTTCGGTCGTCGAGCACGCGGATGACGATGCTTTCGGCCTTGATGTCGCGATTCGCCGTCGCGATGGGAAGCACGGACACGCGGAAACGGATCAGCGCATTGTCGACCTCGCGCTGGATGTAACCGTCCTGCGCCGCTTCGCGCTCAAACCGGTCGACGTTACCACAGCGGTCCTTCACGACAGCCAGCATGGCCTCCGGCGAAACTTTCGTCTGCGTGTGCCAGAGCTGGAGCTCGCCGTCAATGCGAAAATGAAACTCGGTCTGCTTCTTTCGATTCGGAAAGACGTGGATGTCCGATGCGCCCTGGCGAACAGCTTCGAGCAGTGCGGCTTCAAACAGGTTAATCAGCGACGATCGGTTGATCTCCGCATCGAGCGCCTCTTCGTCAACCAGCTCCTGTCCGCCGGATTCGAAAGTCGCGCCGATATCGAACGCTTCGTTCTTTTCTTCCTGCCGGATTCGCTCGAGAAACTCGTTCCGTTTCGGGAAGAGCGTGTCGAGGATCGGGTCGAGCTGCTTCTGCGGCGCGTACTGGATGTCGAACAGCTCGATGTTCAGGTCGTGCAGGTACTTGAGCACGTCCGGCGCGGTCGGGTCGTGGCTGGCAAGCACCAGCTTCAGCATCTGCCGATCGCGGTCGAATTCGTAGCGGAGGGGAAGCAGTCGGTGCCCGATGAAGGCCTCCTGCTGCGCTTCACTGAGCGTGTCGACAAGCCGGCGGGCAAACTCATAGTCATAAAGCGCCGGATCGATATCGGCGGCCTTGAATGCGTAGATCCTGGCAACCGCACCGAAAACCGCTTCTGAGTTGACGGTCGAGTGTCGGGCCAGCACCCGCCAGAGCGGACCCTCCTCGTTGTCCTTCCGCCACTGCTGCAGCGAGTCTCGTACGGCCCGCGCGGTGACGTCGCCGTTCTCGATGAGATGGTGGACAACGCGGTCGCGGATCTCCTTGCGGAGCTTATCGAACGGATCGCGACCGTTCGGGCGATC